>JAEELJ010000035.1 GCA_016288855.1 Acholeplasmatales bacterium | reverse complement strand
TCATTTGGATCATATACCTTTTCCCTACTCATTCTAGATATATGAATTAAGCCATCGTGCTTAACACCTAAATCAACGAATGCACCAAAAGATTGAATTCTTCTAACGATACCATCAAATTCCATACCTGATTTAATATCATTGAAATTAATTACTGTCTTAGGATCTACTAAAGATAATTGAATCTTATTCTTCAAAGCGTCAATTTCTTTAATATAGCACTTAATCTCATCACCAAGCTTAACTACCTCATTTGGATCAGAAACACCAAATTTTGCCATGTTTGACTTATGTAATAAGCCATCAAGACCATATCCTAGGTCTAAGAATGCGCCATAAGCTTCAATTTGTCTTACCTTACCTAAAACTTCATCACCAACTTTTAAATCAGTAATTTTTAAAACGTCTTTAGGATTTACTAAAGATAAGTCAATCTTCTTTTTATCATAATCTACATTAAGTATATAGCAATGTACCTTATCTCCAATTTTAACTATAGATTTTGGATCTAATACTCTATCCTTACTTAGATTTTCTATATATATTAATCCTTGTTCATCAATTCCTAAATCAACGAATGCGCCATAGTTAGTAACATTAGAAATAACACCATCTACTTCAGTATTTGGTTTAAAATCCTTAATTGTTTTATATAAAGATGGATCTATTAAAGATAAGTCAATCTTTTCCTTCTTAGTATCTACTGCCATAATATAGCATTCAATCATATCAGATACCTTTAAGATTTCTTCACAAGTTCCTTTTCTTTCCTTGTTTAAGCAAGAATTATGTAAGAATCCATCCTTACCTATTCCTAGGTCAATAAATGCACCATAGGATGCAATATTATGAACCTTACCTAAAACCTTATCTGAAACCTTAAAGTCTTTTATAGATAATCTCTTTTTAGGATCTACTAATGATAAATCAATTTTTTCATTTTCTTTATCAATTGCTAAAACATAAACCTCAACCTTATCCTGAAGCTTAACATATAAATTAGGATCAGTTACCTGATAAATGTCCATATCCTTCATATGTAATAAGCCTTGTTTTTTCAAGCCTAGGTCAATGAATGCTCCATAATTAGTAATGTTTTTAACAATACCAAATACCTTCATTCCTACTTCTAAATCAGAAATATCATGTAAATTTTCGTTTATTTCAATCTTTTCTGGTTGCTGTTGCTTCTCGTTTGGATTAATCATAGAAAGCTCCATTTTGTGCTTATCATAATCAATTCCAATAACATAAACATGAACATTATCACCAACTGATACTAAATCAGTAGGATGTTCAATTCTCTTTTTAGACATATTAGATACATGTACTAAGCCATCATATTTAACATAGCAATCAACGAAGCATCCAAAGTCAACTACATTTCTAACAACACCATCAAGCTCATCTCCAACCTTAATATCCTCAAAGTGCATAATATCACTTCTTAGCTTAGGTCCTGGATAAGATTCTCTTATATCTCTTTGAGGTGCAATAAATGAATCTAGGATATCATTAAATGTATAAGAATCAATATTTAATTCCTTTTCCATTTTTTCTCTATCAATTTCATTGACCTTAGTTTTAATTTCTTCTGTACCAAGCATAGATAGATCAGCACCAATAGATGATAATATCATTGTAGCCTTATCATAAGATTCTGGGTGAATTCCTGTTTGATCAAGTGGGTTTTTACCATCAATAATTCTTAAGAAACCAACGCACTGTTCATATGTCTTTGGTCCCATTTTAGAAACCTTAAGCAATTCTTCTCTAGTATAGAATCTCTTATTATCCTCACGATATTTGACAATGTTTTTAGCAGTTGCCTTAGATAGACCAGATACATATTGTAATAATGATACTGATGCAGTATTAAGGTTAACACCTACTCTGTTTACAGCATCAACAACTACATTATCTAATGATTCTGATAGCTTCTTAGGTGTTACATCATGCTGATATTGACCAACACCAATTGACTTAGGATCAATTTTAACAAGCTCAGCTAATGGATCTTGAATTCTTCTTGCGATTGAAATAGCACTACGCTTTTCAACTGTTAAATCAGGGAATTCTTCTATTGCAAGCTCAGATGCACTATATACTGAAGCACCAGCCTCAGATACAATTACATACTTACAAGGAAGATTGTTTTTATTAATTACATCGGCAATAAATGCTTCAGTTTCTCTTGATGCAGTACCATTACCAATTGCAATAATATCTACATTATATTTATTACATAAATCTAAGACTGTCTTTTCGCTCTTTAATAAATCAGCCTCATCTACTTCAACACCCTTAGCTCTTTCAGTTGGATAAATAACGCCAATTTCTAATACATTAGATGAAGGAGAAATAACTGCAAGCTTACATCCAGTTCTAAACGCTGGGTCAACACCTAATACAGTTTTACCCTTAATTGGGGCTTCTAATAATAAAGCTTTTAGATTTAATGAGAAAACCTTAATTGCTTGTTCTTCTGCATTATCAGTTAAAATACCTCTTATTTCTCTTTCAACAGATGGTTCAATTAATCTATCATATGAATCCTTAACTGCATCAACTATTTCATTTCTAAATAATGAATCCTTATCTTTCGTATATTTAGATATTAAATAATTAACATTATTAATATCATCTAAATCCATAGATACATTAATAACCTCTTCCTTTTCAGCACGATTAATTGCTAAAACTCTATGAGGCTTAATCTTTGCTACTGCTTCACTAGAATCATAATATAGTGCATACTTTTCTTCAGGGTCATTATCATTCTTCTTTTTCTTAGAGAATATAGTACCATTAGTTAAAGCCTTACTTCTGATGTATTCTCTTACATTAGCATCATCACTTACTCTTTCTGCAATAATATATTCTGCACCCTTAATTGCATCATTATAAGTTAATACCTTTTCATTTAAGAATTCAGAAACAATTTCTTCCTTATTTCCACTAGTTCTTAATTCTAGCATTATATCAGCTAAAGGAGATAATCCATTATTAATAGCTTCAGTAGCCTTAGTTTTCTTCTTTTCCTTAAAAGGACGATATAAGTCTTCAACAGTAATAAGCTTTGTTGCATTCATGATTTGGTCCTTTAACTCATCAGTTAATAAGCCCTTTTCATCAATTAAACGGCAAACATCTTCCTTTCTTTTTGAAAGATTTACTTCATATTGATATCTATCATTAATCTTTCTAATTTCTTCTTCGTCTAATCCCCCAGTTGCTTCCTTACGATATCTTGCGATAAAGGCAACTGTTTTATCTTCGCTTAATAAATCTAAGACCTGCTTAATAGCATTTTCCTTTACATTTAATTCTAAAGATATTTCCTTTAATACTTTCTCATTTAATTCCATTTTTTCTTTCTCCTACTTTTTATATAAAAATAGAGGCCCAATTACTGGACCTCTAACTTTACTACTTTTATTCTCTTATTCGTATGTAACAGTAATAGATTTAAGTGTATCTTCGCCAGTGAAATTTAATACTATGCTTGTTTTAACTGATAGATTTAATTCTACTGATGGACTACCAGCTAAACCATCTCTTGTAGCATCATAAGTATAATTACCATTTGCTGTTTCAATAGTAACCTTAGCACCTCTTACAACTGTGAATCTAATTTCAACACCACTAGTTACTAAATGACCTTCTTCACTACTTACAAATGAAGAATCCTTAGTTAATGCTGTAACTGTTAAGCCTCTATCCTTAAAGCTTTGATCGCCATAATTAACAGAAACTTCATTATATTCACCATCGTTACCAAAGTCAAATACAGTTGTTTCATCAACAATATTTTCAGTTTCATCATTAAATCCAAGCTTAATATACTTAGCCGCATTTGATAATGGAGTAAGTAAGCTATCATAGCTATCTACACCATATAATGATAAACCAGCCTTTGATGAATTATTCTTATCATATTCAATGAATTCTTCACCCTTATATCCTGAGAATGCAGTGATTAATCCTTCAGATGCATCATGATATGAGAATAAAGGACCTGATACAGTTTCTTCTTCCTCATCAGAAGATGCAATTTGAACAAATCCTGAATCACTATAGATTAAAGAGTTGTTGTTTGCAAAGTTATTATCATGACCATTACCAGTTAAGTTTTCTGAAGTATTACCAGTATCTACAATAAATAATTTAGCCTTTGCGTTATCATCAGCTGTTTTATTGTAGTCATTAATTACATCCTGTAATTCAATTAAAGAATTGAATACTCTTGTATGAGTATCATTCTTATGGTCATCATTCTTTTCTCCATCTCCATCCTTATCATACATTAATTCAAAAGGATAGAATGTTGATAAGTCACCAGCAAATACGAAAATATGTTCAATAACAATTTCAGTATCCTGATATGTATGTAGCTTTACTTGTGCATAAGATGCCTTAGTAAATGTTACTTCATCCCCATCTGTAGCAGTATATGTTTTTGCAAAATAATCATCTACATATACTTCTTCAGTCTTATTAAAATAATTATATAAGCAGACACCAACAATAATACCTGCAATAACAAGTGCAACACCAGCACTTATAAACCAAAATAATTTTTTGCGTAAGAATCCAAAGCGTGCTCTATGTCTTCTTTTTTGGCCGCCTTTAGTTTCAACTTTTCTTACAACTCTAGCCAATTGGAATCATCTCCTGTAAAAAAATATATCGTTGTTATTTTACCATAAAAACGCTATTTATACAATAAATATAATTCTTATTTTTAAAGCTTAAATAAATATAAGAGGAATAGCATAGCTATTCCCCTTTTTCTTCCATAAATTCTATTGCAATTTCCTTTAGTCTTTTTAATCTATGATTTAAACCTGACTTAGATAAATTAGGCTCAAATTCATCATGAATAACATCTAATAATTCTTGTAACGAATCCTCTTGATGTTCAAGTCTAACCTTCATAACCATTAATAATTTATTATCAAGCTCTCCTAAAGGATAATTTAAATATAAATAATTTAAATATTTAATTTGCTCTTTAGCTGCATTATTTGTTTTATTTTGATTAGCAACATCTAAATTAATAGTTCTTTTTGCAGTTGCTTTAATCTCTTTTGTTATAAGAACATCCTCATAATAAGACATTTTTTCTTGGGCACCTATATGATATAAGAAATCACCAATTGTTTGTTCCTTCTTAATATAAACAAGATAATATAGCTTCCTTTTAGAAATTCTTGCATCAAGCTCAAAATCATTCATTATCTTTTGCAAGAATAATATTTCACTATCATTAGTTGAAGATATTTCTAAATGTGAGGATTTAGAGTTAGGGTCATTGACACTTCCTCTAACTAAGAATGCACCACGTAAGTAAGATTCCATTCTTTCAGGTGTTAAATCTAATCTATATTTACTTTCCTGAGTTAATAAAGATAAATCATCAATGATTTCTTTAACACCATCTTTAATATTGACAGTAAAAACCTTCTTAGAATCAAATCTTTTAATTACACGTTCAATTAGTTCATATTCAAATTTATAATACTTCTTTAAAAGCTGAACAAATCTTCTTACCGTCCCAATAGAATTAAAGCTAACTGATACAGACAAAGGAATTATTGATATTTCTCCTGCAAGTCTTATCATTGCTTCAACCTCTAATTTATTAGCAATATCATCTATAATATCAACATTTAATAAATCATCCTTTAAATCTGTACTAAAACTCATAATTATTCACCAACAACGCTTAATATTTCAGAAAGCTTATTAATAACATAATCTGGAGAAGCCTCTAACATAATAGATGGATCCTTAATATATAAAACACCACATGCCTTAATATTTGCATTATGTGCTGCTTTTATATCATTTATAGTATCTCCAATATAAATTGCACGATAATTTTCTTTACTAAATTTATTATCTTCTTTTACTTCATCTAAAGAAGATTCCTTACATAAATTATCATTTCTTAAAGAAATAAGCTGTTCAATTGCCATATTTATTCCACTAGGAGATGGCTTTGGTTCTGGTGCTTCTTCTTCACCAATAATTACATCTACATATTGTAATAAACCAAATAATTCTAGTCCATGTGAAACCATATAGCTAATCTTTGATGATACAACCGCAATATCATATCCCTTATGCTTTAAAGACTTTAATGTTTCCTTTGCACCAGGAAATGCTTTTACATATTCATCATGCTTTTCTTTATTATATTCTCTATAATATTCAATCATTTGCTTTAATTCTTCTTCATCCTCTGTATATCTTGAAAAAGATTCTTTTAAAGTTGGTCCAAAGAATGAATCAACCTCTTCATCAGATAAAATATATCCAGGACGGAATTTTTCAAATGTATGAACAAATGATTTAGTAATTAATTCCTTTGTATCAAGTAATGTACCATCTAAATCAAAAATAACTGCTTCAAAATGATTATTCTTAGTATTTATAACATCACTCATGTAATATTCCTGTGGCCCAAAGAATCTCTTTGCTATTAACCAAGAAGTACCAGCAACAATAAATATAATAGATAACGCAAGTGAAACAGGGATAGGTCCAAGCATTAATGGATCTCCTTCTGCACCATGTAATCTTAAAGATTCAGTTAAGCATCTTACAAGACCATACCAAATTAGGTATACTCCAATAAAATCTCCTCTTTTAATGAATTTAAGCTTTCTTCTTGCAACCATAATTAAGACTGCACCTAAAAGGCATAAAATAGATTCATATAAGAATACTGGATGATGATATGCACCATCTATCCACATATTATCAGCAAGGAATGGGAACCATTTTAATGCATCTGCTGAAATAACTGGTCCATATAATTCATGGTTAAAGAAATTACCCCATCTACCAAATGCTTGAGCAATTAAAATACCAGGCATTGCAATATCAAATATCTTATAAATAGATATATTCTTTACTCTACATAAAATAATTAATGATGATATAGCACCAATTAATCCACCTTGAATACCTAAGCCAGATAATCCAACAAAGCTACCATTTCTAAATCCTAATACTTCACTAAAGTTACTGAAGCTTGATATATTAAATAAAACATACCATATTCTTGCACTAACTATCGCAACAGGAATTGTTATAATTGCTAAAAAGTAAATATCATCAGATGCAATACCAACCTTTTTAGCTTCTCTTAAAATAAAATACATACCAACAATAATACCAGTCAAAATACATAATGCATAAAATGCAATAGTAAATGGACCAATATTAAATGTTGAGTCTACAACTAAATTTGAATTTAATAATTGAGTTAAAAACATAATATCTCCTAGTCCTTATTTGAAGCCTTATCATTAACCTTGCTTACAAACTCTAATGCAGAGTTATAACCCATAAGCTTTAGCTTCTCATTCATTGCAGCAGATTCAACTAATAATGAAACACTTCTACCTGCAAGAACAGGAATTGTTACCTTAGCTATTTCTGTGTTGAAATACTTAATTTTTTCCGAATCAAGACCTAATCTATCATAGTATTTATCTTCATCCCACTTTTGTAATTCAACAACAAGCTTTACAGCCTTTCTACTACGATAAGCACCAGCACCAAACATCTTAACAACATCTACAATACCGATACCTCTAATTTCCATATAACGCTTTAGGATATCAGGAGATTCACCAACTAAATTACCTGGTTCCTTTTCTAATATTTCAACTAAATCATCGGCAATTAGCTGATGACCTCTTTTAATTAAATCTAAGGCAGTTTCTGACTTACCGATACCACTCTTACCTATAATTAAAGTACCCATACCATTAATATCCATTAATGTACCATGTACTGATAATCTTTCAGAAAGCTTATCTTGTAAATAAGAGAATAGCTTTGATGAAGTTTGTGTAGTTCTAAGTGAAGAACGGAAAACACAAATATTATATTTCTCAGCCATATCAATAAATATTTGATTAATTTTTACATTCATTGAAAAAACTAAACATGGAGGATTTAGTGAGAATATCTTTTCAACATTCTTTTCAATAACATCCTTTGGTTCACTTTCTAGGAATGATGCATCCTTAGAACCTATTAAACATATTCTTGTATTTTCAAAATAATCAAAGAACCCAGCAAACTCTAAGCCTGGTCTTGAAACCTGGTCTGATGTAATCTTAGCATCAATACCATTTTCACCAGCTATTAGCTCTAAACCATTATCCTTCGCAAATTTTTTTACTGATACATATAACTCTTCTGCCATAGTAAACCTCCTAAATATAATCAGAAATTATATATTCTATAACTTCTCCTAATGCATAACCACAAATTAAGTAGAATACACTTGAGCCTATTGAATTAAATACCTTAAATACTGTAAAATTTATTAAAATAAATAATACAAATATTAAAAATAAAACTACAAATTTCTTTATAATAAATAGCATTATTTTGCCACGCATTCTAAAATATATATGCTTATATATGAATATTGCAGCTGTTATAACTAATGAAACTAAAAATAGCATAAATAAATTATTTAATACTATATCATTTCCGAAAAATCCAAATACTACCGTAAAAGATACATATATAATGAAGAAAGAAAACAATTCCTTTAATAATTCATTAAAGTACCAACGCATATTTCTTTTAGGTCTATTTTTATTAGATGCTTGATAAAGCATTTCAACTAAATCATCTAACATATCATTAGTCATATTAGGATCTAAATCTAAAAGTGATTTTCTAATGTCTTCTTTAGCTTTTTTTATCTCCTCAGGAGACTTTTCTTTTTTCTTTCTTTTCTTATTGGTATCTTTATTTATGTCCTTGTTTTTAGGCATAAATATCACCACTTTCAAATACTTTAATATTATATAATAATATTTTAGATATTACAAATTAATTAATTTTAGTACTGATTTGATTATAAAAAACACGTAATCGATTCAATAATGATTACGTGTTTTAAATCTTATTTATTTTCAAGTAAAGGCTTTAAGTATTTTGCAGTATATGATCTTTCACACTTAATTAAATCCTCAGGTCTACCTTCAAATACAACCTCTCCACCTCTAGCACCACCATCTGGTCCCATATCAATGATATAGTCAGCTAGCTTAATAACATCAAG
>JAEELJ010000004.1 GCA_016288855.1 Acholeplasmatales bacterium | reverse complement strand
TTCTAGCTATTGTACTAGAACTATGTCCTTCATCTACTAGTCTTGCTATTTCTTTTAAATCTTCATCTTTTAATCTCATAAAAAAATACCCCTTTAGTTTTTCTAGATTTTCTCTAGTCCAACTTTAGGGGTACTCTACATTACGAGGCTCTTTTCTAAAACAACTATTAGAACGCTTTAACTACACCAACAAGTGCAAGTACAGCAAATATAATGAATAAAACCATAAATACAACCTTTACTGTTTTATTCCATCTAACATTAGTTAACCATATGAAACCAGCAATTGCTGCACATACAATTAAGAAAATATGACAAATACTCTGTAATGTATTTAGAATACCACCACTAATATTAGCTAATTGTAAGAAGAAAATTGTTCCTCCTAACATTAGTGAAATGAATGCAACTAAACCAACAATCCAGAATAATGAAATCGTAGTAGATTTACTAGCCTTAGCCATGATTCATTCTCCTTTCCCAATCAATTAACAAAATTATTATAACACAAAAGGGGAATAAATCTATATTAATTTTATCTCTTTCTTATAGCTCTCATTTTTGCAGAATGGCTTCTATTATTCTCTCCAAGCTCTTCTTCACTTGGTAAAATAGGCTTTCTTGTTATAAGTTCAAAAGGAGCCTCTTCTGTAATAATAACGGGAAGACCTTCAGGTATATCAAGAGTTGTTCTGTCTCTAAATACCTTCTTACAAATTCTATCCTCTAAGGAATGGAATGTAATTACAACAGCATATCCATTAGGCTTTAGCATATCTAATGCATCATTAATAGATACTTCAAATACTCTTAATTCATCATTCACAGCAATTCTTAATGCTTGGAATGTCTGCTTAGCTGGATGTCCTTTCTTATGAAGTACCTTTTGAGGTAAAGAGGATTTAATTACATTTACTAAATCAAATGTAGTTTCAATAGGCTTAATCGCTCTTGCCTTTTCTATACCTCTTGCGATTAATTTAGCATTTGATTCCTCACCATAATCATATAATATTTTCATTATTTCATTAAATGAATAATTATTTACAATATCATATGCTGTTAGTTCGCCTTGCTGATTCATTCTCATATCAAGTGGAGCATCATAATTATAAGAGAATCCACGTTCTGGGATATCAAGCTGGAATGAAGAAACACCTAAATCATATAGAACACCATCTATTTGTGTAACTCCAAGCTTTTCTAATTCCTTTTTAATATCCTTAAAATTAGCTTTTATAAAAGTATAATTGTGTGAAATAGGGTCTAATACCTCTTTAGATCTTTGAAACGCATAATCATCCTGGTCAAAACAATAAAGATGCCCAGTAGTAAGACGCTTTAGAATTTCGCTTGAGTGTCCACCACCACCTAAAGTACAGTCAACATATATTCCATCAGGCTTAATATTTAAATTATTAATTGCTTCTTGCTTTAAAACACTATAATGTTGATACATAATATCCTCCTTATTTTGTCCTTAAATAGAAAATAGAGACCCCAGGTCTCTATTTCTATGAATAATTATTCGTTGTCTGCTGATTCTTCTTTCTTAGCTACAACCTGCTTACCCTTGTAATATCCACAGTTAGAGCATACTCTATGAGCAAGAGTTAATTCTCCACATGAAGGACAAGTAATCATACCAGGTACATTTAATGCTAAGTGAGATCTTCTCATTCTCTTCTTCATTTTAGAAGTTCTTCTGAAAGGTACTGCCATTATTCACACCTCCTATAATAAATCCTTTAGTGAGGCAAATGCTGGATTAACATGGTCATCTTCCTTGTTATCTTCTTCCACATCACTTATTTCATCTTCATAATTAGTAATTGACATAGGCTTGTTACAAAGGATATTTGCAATAATTGCTTCCTTAGTATCAAGTGTGATACCTTCAATTAAGAATGCATCTTCTTCCTTTTCATCAGTACTAAATACTTCTGATGCTTTTGCATTAATTGGATATTCAATCTCTTCTAAAGTAATAGAATCACTTAAAATTAGATTGCAATCGATAGTAAAATCGATTCGGTAAGAATCATCCCCACGATTGTATATGGTCTCAGTCACATGGGTATATGATACTTTAAGGATATCCTCAAGTCCATTTAAATCAGAAGATAAATCAATATCTTCACTGAACTGATATGGCATTGATAATTTTCTAAGCTGAGCTATGGTAAACTTCACTTAAAATCACCTCAACAATGTAAATTATACTTTTTTATGTATGCAAAGTCAAGATAATATTTATAATATTAATCTAGTAAAAACCACTTATAGTATAGCAGCTAAAAAAGTATTAAATTATATCTTCTTTATTCATATTTAAAGAAACTCTATACCGTTATTCTAACATATAAACATTAAAGAAAAAAGAGTATTAAAACTCTTTTCTCGTATTATTTGAAATTCAATTCTAAATCAACTAACCCATCATAGAAATCATCCTCATGAGTTACAAGTAAAACAGAGCCTTGAAATAAAGAAATTGCCTCATAAAGCTCCGCTTTAGATGCCATGTCTAAATGATTAGTAGGTTCGTCAAAAACCAAAATATTTGACTTTTTCATAGTCATAAGGGCTAATCTGACCTTAGTTTGTTCTCCACCTGATAAGGTAGTCATTGGTTTTGTAACAATATCACCCTTTAATCCTACTGTTGCAAGTATGCTTCTAAGCTCTTGATCAGTCTTTTGATGGTAAAAATATCTTAAGTAAGATATTGGTGTTTCATTTGGCTTATATTCTTCTTCCTGCTTAAAGTAATTAATTACTCCAGAAGGATTCCATTTATAAGAACCTGAAATAGGCTTAATTACATCTAATATAGTTTTTAAAATAGTTGATTTACCAACACCATTATGTCCTAATATAACAACCTTTTGATTTTGACCTAATAAGAAATTTAGATGTTCTAATACAGTCTTATTATTATAGCCTACAGTTAAATCATTTAAAACTAATACTTCTTGACCAAGCTGTCCTGAATATGGGAATTTTATATGCATTGGTTCATGATTCTTAGGCTTTTCTATTCTTTCTAATCTATCTAAAAGCTTTCTTCTAGATTGAGCACGCTTTGTAGTTGTTGCACGAACTATATTCTTATTAATGAATTCTTCAGTTCTTTTTATATATTCCTGCTGCTTATTATAAGCTTTTAAGTAATTATCATCTCTTACTTCCTTTTCAATTAAGTAATGATCATAATCCATATTATATCTAGTCATAACATTATTAGATAAATTATAAACAGTTTTTGCAATACTTCTAATAAAATCCTCATCATGGCTTATTACAACAAATGATTTATTATATCCATTTAAATAATTCTTTAGCCATTCAATTTGTGCTTGATCTAAAAAGTTTGTAGGTTCATCCATTAATAAGACATCAGGATTTTGTAATAATAGCTTAGCTAAATATACCTTTTCTCTTTGACCACCTGATAATTCCTTTAACTTAGTATCAAGTCCAAAGCCAGTAATTCCTAGTCCATTAGTCATGTTTCCTAATGTAGAATTCATTGCATAGAAATTTGATTTTTCTAGTTCCTCTTGAATCGCATTTGCATAATTTAGATATTTATCATATTCATATTCCTTGCATGTCGCAAGCATATCATAATATTGATTCATTTTCTTTTCTTTTTCAATTAAAGGCAAAAACACTTCAGATAAATATTCATTAATAGTAACATCAGTTTTTACCTTTAAATGCTGATCTAAATATCCAAATGTAGTATTAGGAAGCCATACTACCTCACCCTTATCTGGTATTAAATTTTTACAAATAAGATTCATAAATGTTGACTTACCAGCACCATTATCACCAACAATAACTATGTGGTCATGCTCAAAAACTCTAAATTCAACATCATTAAATAGTTCTTTATCAGCATATTTGAATCTTAAATTTTTAACTTCTAATAAACCCATAAAATGCTCCTAAAAAAGCCTAGCATTCAAGCTAGGCTTATAAATACTATGGTTATTTTACTTTAATTCTTTATTCTTTTCAAGAATTAGGTTGATGAATTCATCAATTGAAACAGTTGTTTGCTCTTGCTTACCATATTCACGATAAGTAACTGTTCCATTCTTAACTTCGTTATCACCAACAACTAACTGATATGGAATCTTTCTTGTTTGTGCTTCACGAATCTTATAACCAAGCTTTTCCTCACGATAATCTACTTCATAACGAATTCCTGCTTTTCTTAGCTTAAATGCTAAATCATCAGAGAATTCCTTATGGTAATCAAGGTTAACTGGAATAATCATAACCTGTGTAGGTGCTAGCCATACTGGTAATACACCCTTAGTTTCTTCTAATAGGAATGCAACGAAACGGTCCATTGAACCTAAAATTGCACGGTGAATAACAACTGGTCTAACCTTTTCTTTATTTTCATTAACATAAGTTAATTCAAATCTTTCAGGTAATTGATAATCTAATTGAACTGTAGATAATGTTACATCATGTCCGATTGATGATTTAACCTGAACGTCAATCTTTGGACCATAGAATGCAGCTTCACCTTCAGCTTCATAATAATTAACACCTAATTCATTTAAGATTTCTCTTAATTCAGTTTCAGACTTTGTCCATAAATCATCATTACCGAAATACTTTTCTACATTCTTAGGATCTCTTAAAGATAGACGGAATGTATAATTCTTGAATCCAAAATCATTATAAACATCAAGAATTAGCTTAACAACTCCCTTAACCTCTTCTTTAATCTGATCATTACGACAGAAAATATGAGAGTCATTTTGAGAGAATGCACGTGTTCTTTCAATACCAGTTAAAGCTCCTGATGCTTCAAAACGGAAGTCGTTTGCAATTTCAGCAATACGAACTGGTAAATCTCTATATGAATGAAGCTTTGAACGGAACATAACCATGTGATGAGGGCAGTTCATTGGTCTTAATACATATGCTTCATCATCAACTTCCATTGCAGGGAACATATCATCCTTATAATGATCCCAGTGACCTGAAGTCTTATATAGATTAACATTTCCTAATGATGGAGTCATAACATGCTTATATCCTAACGCGTATTCCTTATCCATAATATAGTCAGCTAATAATCTTCTTACTATGAAACCATTTGGTAACCACATAGGTAAGCCTCTACCTACTAATTCATCGAACATGAAAATTCCCATGTCCTTACCAATCTTTCTATGATCTCTTTCCTTACGATCCTCTAATACCTTTAAGTGATTTTCTAATTCTTCAGGTGTTGCCCAGCATGTACCATAAATACGAGTTAATACATCCTTCTTAGCATCACCTCTCCAGTATGCACCGGCAACTGATAATAATTTAAAATTCTTTAAAACACCAGTTGAAATAACATGAGGTCCTCTACATACATCCTTATATTCACCTTGTTCATAAATACCAATTGCATCAGAATCAGCTGTATCAATTAATTCAAGTTTGAACTTGTCATAGCTAAATAATTTCTTTGCTTCATCTCTTGTTAAAATATAATGAGTAATTGCTAAATTTTCTTTTGCAATCTTCTTCATTTCAGCTTCAATCTTTGGTAAATCTTCATTTGTTAGTGGAACTGGAGTCTTAAAATCATAATAGAATCCTTCTTCAATCGCAGGTCCTACTCCACATAAAGTTCCCTTATATAATCTAGTTACAGCCTGAGCCATTAAGTGAGCTGTTGAGTGATTTAACACCTCAAATGCTTCAGCATCATTTGGCATAATAAGTTCTAATGTTGAATCCTCTAAAATTGGATCCTTTAAATCAACAAGCTTACCATTAAGCTTTGCAACTAAAGCCTTCTTAGCTAATGATGTTGATAATTCCTTTGCTACCGCAATAATTAATGTACCTTTTTCTACTTCCTTGATGCTTCCATCCTTTAAAGTAACCTTTACCATATTTCTTCCTCCTAAAATATAAAAAGCCCTTAGACCTAAAATCTAAGGGCGAATTAACCGTGGTACCACCTTAATTTCAGATTAATAAATAACCTGACACTCAAATACTTTAACGCAGTAATACGTCATGGCATTTCCTCCATGAATCTCAAAGGTAGTAACATATAAATCTTATCTGTATTTTCACCAACCATACAGTCTCTAAAAGTAAGAACTTTATATATCTCGTCCTTTTCATCGATACTAAAATTATATAATAATTTAGAATCGAATTCAACATGAAATATAATTAATTATCACTATCTATTTTATTTACAACACCACTAAAAACTATAGACCCCATTTTATCTTCTATGACATAGAAAAAGCTCTTATCAACATAGAATGTATCATAAACATTTTGAATTTCTCCTCCATATGTTGTTGCTGCACACGTAATACTTATTGATGTTGCTGCAGCGCCTTCCATACCATCCTTATTAACATTTAAATTAGTTCTATGCCAAACACTACCAGCAGCTACATCATTATTAGTAGTAATATTTGAGAAAGGATTATTATTAGCATTAAATATCTCATTTATTCCCATATCTTTAATCACATTAGTTATTTCATCATCAAAACCTGCACTAAATTCAGGGAATGCAATACGAGTATTATATACTATATTATTATCACTTCTTACATAATAGTTGTGCTCTATAATATCTTTAATATTTTCTTTATTATAAATATCTGAAACCTTCTTATCACCTAAAGGTATTACAAATGAAAGCTTATAATCATTTTTACTTCTTAAATAATAAGATTTATAATCATCTGTTATATAACTCTTTTCAAAACCATTATAATTTGAATAATATAATTTTTTAGTTTCATATGATTTATCTGTATTTTCAAAATATCTAGTAATATGACCATTTGTTTTTGCATCAAAAGACCATGCATCATTAAAATAGAATGTGTTTAAAATATATAAAATTGTATCATCTGATATTGGACCACAGCTATCAAGTAAGTCATTTGTATGATTTTTAATATATTCATTTATTAAATTACTTTCGCTTGCAAAATCAATTTTAAAAATTTCTGAATAATAAGTATTAGCTATTTTCTTAACAGTATCATAATTAATATTTAATTCATCACTAAACCATATAGAATTAGAAAGAATTGAATTCTTATCATTTGAAAGACTATATAAAATCTTAGTATTAGCTTCTACCTCATCAATATCCATTCCTAATGATTGTAATACTTCTTCCTTTGCAGTATCTGATAGCATAGGAAGCATACTAGATATTGCACTATAAATAGATAATGGTGAATAGCTTGTATTTGAATTATTATTATTTTTTTCTAGTTTTTCTAAAATATCTACTGAAAAATCATTATAATCAATCACAAAATCATTATAGCTATCATTAGAATAAATTTTTGTAACATCAACCTTAGTAGGTAAATTCTTTAAAGGTTTAGAATTATCAGATTTAGTAGTTGTTAAAACTGATGTATTATCTAAAACTGATGTATTACTAATATTATTTTTACCACAAGAAACAATAGAAACTGCAACAAGACCTAAAGACAAAAAACCAATATTTTTTTTCATATTAACTCCTCCGTTTTTTATTTTCATTAAATAATATAAAAATAATTGTCTTTTTTGTCGAAAAAAATAAAAAGGCACCAAAAATTGATGCCTTCATAAAATTTAGTCTCTATCTTCTACTATTTCAATTCTTTTTTTGTTTTTCTTTTTACCAAATGTTACACCTTGAAATAATGTTTCAACAATTGGAATAGTTAAGAAAATTAACCAGCCTGGATGCCAATAATTACCTAAAACACCCATTAGTATATATGCAACTATACATATTAAAGGCCATAATGCACATACAACCTTAGATGCAGTATTACTAAATAATGCTGGAACAATTAATATTGAAAAGAAAATTACCCATGTTGGATGCCATATATTAAAAACAAATCCGATAAATAGATAAATAATTAAAGATACCATTGGTGTAATTGTTATAATTTTAGATTTAAAGCTCATATTTATACCCCCTTATACATAAATCTTAATCCATTAATTTGTGTACCGTTGATGAAAACATCACCTGATACATTTGATACCTTATATTGTCCATTAAAGGTTCCAATTTTTACATCTCCTGATACTGTTGAAACCTTTAAATTTCCTCTAACCTTAAGTGCAGATAAATCACCTGACACTGTAGATAAATTAATATCCTTTGCAGACAATGACTTTGCGATTAAATCACCTGATACAGTTTGAACATTCGTTCTTGGTGATACTACCTCATTAACTGAAATATCACCTGATGTTGTTGTAAGTGATATATAATTACATTTTAAGCTACCTAATACTATATCACCTGAATTTGTTGATATTTTTACTTCATTAAATTTTCTACCCTCAGGTATTTCAATTATAAATTTACCTGCCTTTTTTCTATTTAATGATAAATATCTATCATTTAAGAAGCTTATTACTAAACCTTCTGATGTTGAATTTCTTATAGTATATAATGATTTATCTAATTCATCACATAAAATATGAACTCTATCATCCTTTGCAGGTCTAAAATAAATATCATCACCTAATACCTTAATTTGAATATTAGTTTTTACTTCATCTTTCTTTTCATCTTTTTTATCATAATTCTTTGAAAATTCTTTTGCAACATCCTCTGGCTTTTTAAGCATCTCTTCTATTTCAGAATCACTCATACCAGATTCCTTACCAAAATCATATCTTTTTTCATATTTTTTTAGAATTTCATCCTTATTAGAAACATTTCTTTTATCTAATTCTTTTGAAAGTCTTTCTAAATAATCCTTTTTCATAGATTTCCACCTAAAATCCTTTCTGCCTCTTCAAAGTCTATTTCACCATTCTTAAGGCGACGCTTAACATCATCTCTTAAATTCTTATTAGGCTTTTCATCCTTCAATACAACTTCAGGAACAATTACCTCATTATCTAATTCGTTATCTGAAGATACCTTAACACCTAATGCGCCTTTAAGATCATCCATGTTCTTTTTTACTGTTGGATAAGAAATATTTAATTTACGTTCTATTTCTTTAATATTTCCATCACTCATTATGAATACTAACGCAAAATCCTTTTGTTCTTGAGTTAAGTAATCAAATGGTGACATTTCAAAATCTCCTGTGATTTCAGTGTCACATTCATTGCATCTTAAAGTTTTTACCATTAACTTCTTTTGACACACTGGACAATACCCAATTACGCTTTTTTTCATGGAATCACCTCTTTACACTTTAATTATAGCCTAAATTTATAATTTGTAAAGCACAAAATTAATTTTATTAACCTCAAGATTAATTTTATTAATTTTAAAAAGAAAATAAAAAAGATAACCTTTTTAAGATTATCTCTTATATTTTTGCGAATCATCCATACTAATAGTAATAGATACTGTCTTTAATCTTTCTAAAATTCTTTCAGCTTTTATTTCAGAAGATTTAAATTTATCTATCATTATATGCGTTTTTATTTCAGCTATTGAAAGATTAGATGAAACAAAGACAGGCTTATGTTCTAAGGCTCTATAATTTAATACAGGTCCAAGTATTTCATCTCTTAGCCATGGAGTCATATTTTCACTACCAAAATCATCTAGCATTAATACATCAATTTCCTTTAGCATATTAACAACTGACGTGAATCTCTGATCATTTAGTGCCTGTTTAATATCAGAAACTAAATCCGGAAAATAAATTAATAAAGATGAAATGCCAGCCTTAGAAAGCTCATTTGCGATACAAGCTAATGTATAAGTTTTACCAATTGAGAATGTACCACTTATGTATAAGCCTTTAACTGGTTCTTTACCATAATTAATAATAAAATTTTGTACATAAGAATATATCTTTTGTCTTGATTCACATTCTAAATTATAATTTTCAAATGTATATTCTTTAATAGACTGAGGCATATATAAAGTTTTAATTAATGAATCCTTAGAATTCTTTTCAATTATTTCCTTTTTAAATCTACATGGTATAGATGTAAATTTATCTTCTACCATATCAGTCATAAAACCTTTAACCTGGTTTTTACAAGAGTGTAATCCAGGACAATTTCTACAGTTTTGTCTTTCAGTTAAAACTAAGCTACAATCATTAACATTATCTAATGTAACTTCGACATTTGGAAAATGAGACTGGATTTCTTTTATATACTTTTCAAGTTCTTTTTCATCAAATTGATTATTATTATATTTATAAAAATCCATTATAATGTTTCAAAACCTCCATTGTCATCAATAGTTTTAACATCAGTAACGATATCATCATCTGTCTTCATTGTAGTTACATATTTTACTGCATCCTTTGTTGTGAATACAGAATCACTAATCCATGAATCAGAAACCTTTTTAAAATAATTTACTGCAGGTAATTCACCACTCTTATCCTTAACTACTTTAACAATCATACAGTTAAGAACACCTCTTGGTAAATTAATCTCCTCATAAATTTTTAATACAGTATCTAAATATTTTGGAGGGTAATTAGGAATTATTTCTTCTAATAAATCAGAAGGTGAAGATTCATCAAGCCATGAAATTAAATCATTAGCTTCATCATCTAAATCATTCTTTTCTTCTAATACAGGTCCCTTCATATTCTTTTTATAATTAAATAAGATATTGGCTTTCTTCTTAAGTAATCTATAATCAAATAGCTGACTTTTATTTACTGAATCATGATATAACCCTACCATATCAGATTCATCAAACCCATATACGAATGCTAAATTACAAATTTGTTCCTTAAATTTAGATGTAACACCATATTCTAAGAAGCCTTGCTCAATCATAGTTAAGAATCTGTCAAAATCAAATGGATTACTATTAATCTTAATTGACTTATTAGGCTTTCTACCAAGTAGGTATGAGAACTTTTCAAATGTTTCTTGATTTACTTGACGTAATGTAAATACATCATCAAATGTTTTTGTAATATTTGTATAATTATTTTTCTCAATTTTTTCAATTTTAAAATGATTAGTAATAAAATCGAATGTATCTTTATTAACCTTAGAATATAAAAATAATCCTAATGTTGCATCTTTAATAAAATTCTTTGCAGTAAGTGGTGGACATAGTATATAAATATACTCATTTTCTTCATTCAAATAAGTTATTAAAAGACCTATACCTTCAAGCTTGTAACGAGCCTTTTTAAAAGACTCAGCCTTAAGTGAATATAGGTCAAATAAATCTTGGTGAGTGAGCTTTTCACTCTTTAAATTGTTACGCTCTAATAGAGATTGGAAGCTACAGTATAATGTTACTGCCTCAGGTCCAATCAATGGTGCATAAAGTAAAAATATTATATTTACATCATCATTTGATAATGTAAAACTAGAATACACACTAAACTTAGAGTTTGATTCGAATTTTTCCAATTTTTAGAACTCGATATGAAGACTTACACCCTTGAATTGGTACTTGCCTTCGATTTTATCATAAGCCTGTTGAATGAATTTTTCTGCCTTACCTTTAGAACCAACTACGAATTCAGCATGAATTTCAAAGTCGATTGAAGTTTCTTCTGGATTTTGTTCAATAATCTTTGCGATTACTTCCATATGAGGAATTTCAGAGTAGATTTCATGATAATCATCATTTACTGAAACAACATTATGTCCTAATTCATCTAATAATTCTAGATAAATATTTCTAATGTTCTCATAATTAGTCTTGTAATAATGAGTTTGTAAAACTAATTTCTTTTCTCTTTCTCCTGTAATTACTTCTGTCATAATAACTACGCTCCTTCTTTAATCTTATTTATAATTTCAATTACCTGTTCTCTTGTTTCATCAAAATCTCCTTTTGAATCGACAATGAAATCAGCCATAGCCTTTTTTAAATATAAATCCATTTGTGAATGAATTTTTGCAAGTGCGTAATCCTCATCAATTCCTTCACGTTCCATTAAACGCTCAACCTGATTTTTCTTTTTTAAGAATACACAAATTACCTTATCACAAATATCATTGAATTTTGCTTCATATAATAAAGGAACCTCTATGAAAACTAAACCATCCTTATATTCACCAATTCTTTTAATAAGCTCTTCTCTTATTATAGGGTGAGTTATTTGATTTAATTTTGTTTTAGCTCCATCGTTATTAAATATAAGCTTACCAATTTTTTTCTTATCTAGCTGCCCATCCTCAAGTAAAAAATCAGTACCGAAATTGTCAACAATTGCCTTATAAATTGGCAAATCCTTTTTTGATAATTCAGCTGTAATTAAATCACAATCTAAAACTGGGTAGCCTAATTCGCTAATGACATTGCAAACATTACTTTTTCCACTTGCAATACCACCAGTAACACCAATTACACGTTTCATGTCACAATTCTCCTTGACACATAGAACAATAATATGTCGTTCTCCCCTTTATTTTATCACAAATAAGTTTGGAATTGCAACAAGGACATATTGTTTTTGTATGCACAGCTAAGAACTTTTGATATTCTCCTTCTACACCATGTGATGATGTAAAAGTTTTTATCGTAGTTCCTTTATATTTTATTGCTAAATTTAGAATTCTTATAGTTTCTTTAATTATCTTTTCAACTTCTTCTATACTAATAGTATTTGATGGTTTATGAGGATTAATTTTAGAATAAAATAAAACCTCATCTACATATATATTTCCTAAACCAGCAATAATAGATTGATCAAGTAAGGTTGCTTTAATTTCAATTTTTCTTTGATGAATTTCTTTATATATTTTTTCTACATCATAGCTTTTATCTAAAACTGGATCAAAGCCTATTTCTATAATTGGCTTAGTAGTATATAATTCGTCATTATTCCTTAACCACATACGGCCGAATTTTCTAACATCCTGATACATCAAATAATAACCATTTGATAGCATAAATACTACATGTACATGCTTATTATCAAGATTTAAATTAGGCTCATAAAAATATTTACCTTCCATTCTTAAATGAGATAATATATTTTTATTGTTTGATAAATTAAAAATTAAAACCTTACCACGTCTATTAAGTGATATTATATTTTGACCTTTAATATTAGATTTGAAATCATTAATATCACAATCAATCATATTTTCATATCTAATATCTATATCTTTAATCTTTAGTCCTACTATTTCTTTTTCTAAAGTTCTTCTTACTGTTTCAACCTCAGCAAGCTCTGGCATATTAAAACCTTCTATCTATTATGTCTAACTGTATTTGGATCAAACTTATCCCACTCTTTAAATGCATCCTCATCTTCTGGATATCCTATTGCAATTAAGCCAAAGCAGAATTTTCCTTCCTCGATATTTAGAATCTTATTCATTGCTTTGACTCTATCTTCAATAGGGTATACACCTAAAAAGCATGTTCCAATGTTTAATTCTGCAGCACGAATCATAATATTTTCTGCTGCCATTGATAAATCAATAACCTGCATTCCTGGTATTGTTAAATCCTTTGGATTCTTTCCTACTAACGCAATAAAGCTATTACAATCAATAGGATTTAGGGTACCATGAGGTAGTGCTGCGATTTCTTCAATAATTTTTTTATCATCAATTATGATATATTCTTTATCAATTTGTCTTTTAGCTGAGGGTGCAGCTGATGCAGCACGACATAATTCTAATAAATTTTCATAAGTTACATTTTTAGATAAATCAAATTTTCTAATACTTCTTCTTTTATAAATTACATTAACCATTTTTATTTTACCTCCCACCAATTATTTCCAAATGAATCTGATACCTCTAAAGGAACAGATAACTTAACTGCATTTTCCATGCATTCCTTAACAATTTTTTGTACAATTTCTTCTTCACCATTAGATACTTCTAATACTAATTCATCATGAACCTGAACTAATAGCTTTGATTTTAAATTATTATCCTCTAAAGCTTTATCAACATTTATCATTGCAACCTTTATTATATCAGCTGCACTACCTTGTATTGGTGCATTCATTGCCATACGCTTAGCAAATTCACGTTGCATATATATCTTAGAATTTATTTCTGGTATATATCTAATTCTATTATACATAGTTTTTACATAACCATTTTCCTTACAATCATTAGTAACCTTATCCATAAATTCCTTAATTTCAGGATATGCCTCATAATATGCATTAATGAATTGTGAAGCAAGTGAATTAGTAATACCTAAATCCTCAGCTAAACCAAATGCTGAAATACCATATACAATTCCAAAATTAACAGCCTTAGCTCTTCTTCTATCTAACGCAGTAACCTCATCAATTGGCTTATTAAATACCATAGATGCTGTTTTAGTATGAATATCAATGCCATTATTAAACGCATCAATTAAATGCTTAACATTAGCCATAGATGCTAATACTCTTAATTCAACCTGAGAATAGTCTGCAGAATAAAATTTATTACCTACCTTATTAGGTATAAACATTTTTCTTATTAAATGACCCTCTTCAGTTCTAATTGGAATATTTTGTAGGTTAGGACTAATACTTGATAATCTACCTGTTGAAGTTAGAGCCTGTTGGAATATAGTATGTACCTTTCCATCAGGATAAATATAGTCTCTCATTCCTAAAATATATGTAGATAGAAGCTTTGTTTTAGCTCTATAATCAATTATATAATCTACGATAGGTGATGATGTTCTAATCTTATTTAATGTATCAATATCAGTTGAATAGCTCTTTGATGTCTTCTTAGGGTATGGTAATCCCATCTTTTCAAATAAAACCTCACCAAGCTGTTTTGGAGAAGAAATATTAAATTCCATTCCTGCAAGCTCATATATTTTTTCTTCAAGCTCACTTATTGAAACATTTAAATCTCTTTCTTGTCTTTGTAATTCTTCTTTATCAATCATCATGCCTTCAAATTCCATTTTACCTAATACTCTTGATAGTGGAATTTCTATATCTGTCAAAAGTTTTAACTGATCTTTTTCATTTAATCTATTTAATGCTTCATCCTTAAGTGAATATAAGGCATTAGATTTTCTAATTATATGAGTATATAATAAATTCTTTTCAGGTATTGATCTTTTAACACCCTTACCATATACCTCTTCATCATAATATACATTTGAATAATTATAGAATTCAGCAATAGATTTAAATTCTTCCTTTGCAACATTTGAATTAATTACATATGTTGCTAAAAGTAAATCAAAATCAACTTTTGATAATTCAAATCCAAATCTTTTTGAAACTACAAAAGCTCTTTTATAATCAAATATAATTTTATGATTATTTTTACTCATGAATTTCTTTACTTTAGTATTATTGCAAATTAATTCAGGAGTTAATATAAATGCACCCTTACTATTTGTAACACCTACTGCAAGTAATGGTGATTGATGATAATTATAATCAAATGTTTCAAATATTAATGCACTATTATCTACTAATAAGCTATCAATATCATCCTCATTAGTTAATATTTTATAATTAACATCTAATACCTTTGGCTTATCTACCTCAATATCCTTAAGTAAAGAATTAAATTCTAGATTCTTATAGAATTCAATTAATTTTTCTTTATCTAAATCTCTTCTTTTAGTATCATCTAAAGTTAGATTAATATCAAAATCTCTAATGATAGTTGCCATTTTTTGACAAAGCTTTGCTTTATCCTTATCATTACGGATGTTTTCTCCATCCTTACCTTTTATTTCATCAGCGTGATTAATAAGATTATCTAGGTCATTATATTGCAATAAATATTTAACAGCCTTCTTCTCACCAATTCCACTAACACCAGGTAAGTTATCACTCTTATCGCCCATTAAAGCCTTAAGATCAATAAACTGATTATATGATATTTCATATCTTTCCTTAAAAAGTTCAGGAGTATAATCCTCTAGCTCAGTCATTCCCTTTTTAGTTAAATGAACTGTTGTATTATTACTTATAAGCTGTAATAAATCCTTATCAGATGAATAGATATCACAATGATATCCTTCCTTTTCAGCCTTTAAAGACATTGTACCTATAATATCATCAGCCTCATATAAAGGTTGTTCATATTGAGCTATATGCATAATATTTAAAAATTCTTTAATATATGCAATTTGCATTCTAAATTCATCAGGCATAGGAGAACGCCCTGCCTTGTAATCCTGCATAAGCTCATGTCTTACAGTTTGTTTTCCTGCGTCAAACGCAACTAAAATATTATCATAATCACTTTTTATTAAATGATTAATCATTCTTGCAAAATTATAAATAGCATTAGTATATAAGCCATTTTTATTTGGTACAAGATTGTTTACATTCATTCCGTAGAAAGCTCTATACATTAAAGAGTTTCCATCAACTAATATCATTCTTTTCACTTTAGATCACCTTAAAAATAATTTAATATTATTATAACAAATTATAGATTTATTTTAAATAGAATCTATATATAAAATAAGTATAATAAAGAATACAATAAGACCAATCATTAAAAATAGTATAAATTATTGAATTTTTATTACGTAATAAGTATAATTAACTTAAGAGATGAATTTCGATTTACAAGGTGGGTGTTATATATGCAAACCAATGATATCATTTTAAATGATAGCTTTTTTATTGACTATTTTAAGAATCATTTATTAAATGATACAGTTGATGAATTAACTGGATTAATTAACAACAGTACATTTAAATCTTATATTTCTTATTTAATTAATAAAAAAGAAAAATTTAGTATAGCTTATTTAGAATTAGATAACTTTAGTAACCTAATTGATATTTATGGGGATGATGTAGGAAATAAGGTACTAAAGGATGTTTCTAAAAATCTATTTCAATTCTTAGAGCAAAATGGTGTTGTTGCAAGAATTGGTAGTTCTAAATTAGGCTTCATTTTATTAAATAAAACTGATTATAAGGTATTACATGATTATTATCAAGCAATTATGCATAGTGGAAAGATATTAAGAAAGAATGTACATTGTGGGCTTTATTCTCCTTTTGTTACTGCAACAATCGCATCTGTATCATATCCTAATGATGTATCTAATTTAGATGAGGCTGAGGATAAATTACAAAGGGCCTTATATAGAGGAAAATGTAAGGGAAGAAATTGCTTTATCATATGGGTTGAAGAAAAACATAAGGATATTGTAATTAACCCACTATATAAAGAAACATTCGATAAAAAAATAAGAAGATTATTCCAAATGTTTGAATCCAGAACAAGCTATTCTGTTTCAGGGGATGATATGCCTTTTATATTTAATTATGTAAGGGATGATTTCTTAATAGAATATTTATTATATGTAGATGAAAATTATAAGGTATATGATTCTACTACTGCTGATGTATTAGGTAAGATTAAAAACATAGATAAATATTTAGATGAGGATGGTACTATTTCATTTAATTATCTAAAGGATGTTAAAGATTTTAGCCAAGAATTATATTATATATATGATGATTTAGGTATTGAATCATCTTATCTATTAAAAATGAATAGAAATAATAAATTCTATGGTTATTTTATTTTCGCAACTAAAAGAACATCTAGGTTGTGGGATTCAAAGGAAAAGATTACACTATTTCTTTTAGGTCAATTATATGCAAGATACCTTGAAGAGCATAAATTAGTTGGAATACAAAAATTAATATTAAAAAAATAAGCATCAAATGATGCTTATATTTTTTTCTCTCTTTTATATATTTTTGAATATTTATAATCATCATCATATCCAAGATGATATTTTAATGGTCTAAATAAACCAAAGAATTTAAATCTACCTTTTAGGTTAACTCTTCTTAATTTTACAAATCCAAATATTCTTGGTACTGTATATGTAACAATATCACTTCTATCACTAAAATTATATACTCTATGGCAGCATTCTCTTAAATAATTTATGGTCTTTCTTCTATTGAAAATATTTGTTTTATAAATATTTACAGAGCCAAATGTATATAGGTATGATTTAATATTTAAATTATAATTTAGGTCTTGTGCACAAAGCATAGCCTGGCCACTACCAAGTGAGAATCCTACTATTTCAACATTTGCGTTGGGGTGTAATTCAATTAATTCCTTTACCTTTTCTCTGATTTGATATTTTACTGCCTTATACATATCTCCCCAGCCCTTATGAACCCTTAATGTTATTTTTTTACCATTATAAATGAAGGTGTCATAATATTTAGGTAAGAATATAAAATTAGTAACCCAATCTATTTTATCAGTAGTACCTTCAAAATTAATTTGAATTACATTTCTATCCTTTTCATAATGTATTTCATAGTCAGCATGATATGAAATACCATTTATTTTATATTCTACATCTATATATTCAATTTTAAATCTTGCAGTACCTTTATTATTAATATCACAAGAATTATCAATGAAATATTGATAATAAGGCAACTTATTATAATTCTCTTGCATATACTCCCCTTAATTTATAAAAAGCCACGAAAAGTGGCTTTTAATTATTCTTCATCTAATGAACCAAGCTTAGATACAAAATCATCAATATCACGGAATGGACGTTTTGCTAAATCTGTTTTTGATACACCAATTAATTTTGTATTATTAATTCCCCACATATTTGCAACCTGTACGATATTCTTATATCCATAGTCATCACGGTTCTTAATTCCCCAACCACGTGTTGTTACATATAATAGTTTTTCTGCCTTACATAAGCCTTTTATTTCTTTACCATCATATGTAAATAATAAATTAGATACACTAACATTTTCAATAAATACCTTTAGGACTGCTGGATAAGACATATCAAACATTGGTGCTGATACAATAATAAAATCTGCATCCTTTACTTCCTTTGCTAAATCAAACATCTTATCATCAAATTTACGTTGGAAAACTAATTCATTTCTTTCAATTATTTTTTCTTCATCTAAATAATTTAGATTTAAATCATATAAATTAATTTCCTTTATATCATATTTCTTATCAAGCTCATACTTTTCTATTACCTTTTTAGTAAGATAATAAGTTCTTGAATGCTCAAGATTCTGGTTTGCGTTTAATAATAATAATTTTTTCATATTAATACTCCTTAAATACTAACATTATTTTAACATATTAAATCTAAGATTTAAACATTTAAAATTAAAATGTATAAAGTTAAAAAGATGGATACTTTTGGTATCCATCAGAAAAATGAGAAAAATTAGTTTTAAATTTTTGTGTTATGCTTGATAAGTTACTTTTTGACTTGTTTGTGTCCAAGAATAAGTACTTGTGCCATTTGATAAGCTGTATGATTCATTTATTTTAAAGTTTGATGATGCTATCCACATTCCAGTGTATGATGATTCTAATTCAAATGATGCAATTAAATTACCACTACTATCCATAATGCTATAAGTACCACTTGCAAATGTATATGATGAAGAGCTACTACTTCCTGGTCTATTAGAAGCATCGCCTGCAATTTGCATAAATCCATTCCATCCACTTGATTGACTAGAACCGAATGTTACTAAATTAGAACCTGATGGTGTATTTGAAACTGAACCAACACTGATTAGAGTTCCTCCACTTACTGTAATTGATGAATCAGAATCTATTGCGGCCATATTAGATCCACCATTACTATTTGGATTTCTTGCGACAACTGTTCCACCTGTTTGCTTGTAGCTTCCATTAGAATCAACTCCATCTGTATCTCCTGTTGAAACAGTTACATCTAAATATCCACCAGTTACTGTAACTAAGCCTGATAAATAATTTCCACTTGCATTTACTCCATCATCTGTTGCATATACCTTTGATGTCCCACCATTAAATACTACTTGTGAGCCTTCTATACCCTCACTTGATGTCATTACATTAATATATCCATCATTTATTGTAGTTATATAGTCTGAATGTATTCCATCATCTCCAGCTTGTATATATGTTTTACCACCATTGATAATTACATTTCCTATACCACTACTACCATTCTCTAGTGTAGTTCCTCGATTAGCATGTATACCATCTGTTTTAGCTGTTATTGATATAACGCCTCCATCAACAGTTACAATGTTTTCAGATTTTATTCCTGATGCTGAAGAACCTGCTGTTGTTGTATATTTAGAATAATTTGAAGTAAAAATTTGAAGTGATGTTTCAGTTAATTCATCTGCTTCTTTTAATGTAACATCATAACAAGAATCTATTCCATTGTCTGCAGCATATAGTAGAACATTTCCACCTTCTATAGAAACCGTGCCTTTTTGGTTATTAGAGCTTGAAATATCTGATGATTTAGTTTTAATTGTATCTCCAATTTTTGATATTGCAATAATATTACCAGATTCAATTGTTACTGAATCATTTCCTTTAAGTGAATTATCATAAGAATTTACCTTTAATGTAATATTCTTTATTTTTAAATCATCACTTGAATCTATACCATTATTATAATTTCCATTTACGACTAAAGAACCTGACCCACTGATTTTTAAATCGCATTCTGATGAAATAGCTGCGCTGCCTGAACTAGAATCATAAACTTGAGTTGTTGATCTATTATCAATTATCTCATTATATGTATCCTCTAGTGCTTTAATAGTTACATTACTTGCATTAAGTATTAATATAGGGGAAGAATTATCACAAGTTATTTTTGCTTCATTTAGTTCTATTATAATATCATCTGAATCACTTGCATCTACAACTATTTGGCCATTATCTAATAAACCTCTTAATCTATATGTACCGTTTGATGTAATAGTATATATATTATTAGTAGTACTATAATTTCCATCTTCAGTTTCTATAAAAAAGGATGAGTTAATATTAGTATAATTATCCTCAGCATCATCAACCTCTGTCATATCAACATCTTCTGCAACATATTCATTATTATTAGATGATGTAGATTTAATTGACAAAACATTACCTAGACCACAGGATGCTAAAGTTAATAAACCTAAAGATGTAAATATCAATCCTAAAGCTTTCTTTTTCATATGAATCACCTCAGCTTTCAATTATAGTCTATAGTTAGAACTTAAATTATACCTAAAACAAATAACAAAAATAAAAAATAATCTAGACCGAAATCTAGATTATTAATTATTAACGAGGTAATACTATAAGATCCTTTGCATCATCTGAATGCATATAGAATATATAAACTCTACCTATTTTTGCAACATATTCAATTCCAGCATCAGTTACGAATTCTTTTACTTCCTCATCTGAAACAAAAGAATTTTGTAAAATTGAAACCTTCATTAATTCATGTTTATTTAAATAATTTAAGATTGTATCTAATAAATTATCACTTAACCCATCCTTACCAATTTGAGTAACTGGTTTGATATGGTTAGCTAAGCTTCTTAAATAAGCAACCTGTTTAGGTTTTAACATTTTATTACTCCTTATCAATAAATTCTTCAGTATAATAAGCTTCCTTCATAATCTTCATCATATCCTCTACCATAGGAACTCTTGGGTTAGCTGGAGAGCATTGATCTTCATATGCAAGGTATGCAAGCTTTTCTAATGAATTTAACCAAGCAGCTTCATCAACACCTTGAGACTTAAAGTTCATCTTGATGCCAACTGCCTTACCTAATTCACCAACAGCCTTCGCATAAGATTCTACACCTTCTTCTATTGTACTGCAAGGTAAACCTAAAACTCTTGCAAGCTCAGCATATCTTTCATCTGCCTTATAATAGTTATATTTAGGCCAAGTAGAAAGCTTTTGTGGCTTTTGGCCATTGTATCTAATTGTAAATGGTAAAAGAATTGCATTTGCACGTCCGTGAGGAACATGGAATTCTCCACCAATCTTATGTGCCATTGAATGGTTCATACCTAAGAAGGCATTTGCAAATGCCATACCTGCAAGTGTTGATGCATTATGCATTTTTTCTCTTGCTTCAGGATCATTATTACCATTCTTATATGATCTAACTAAATATTTAAATACCATCTTTATAGCTTGGATAGCTAATGCATCTGTATAATCTGATGCTAATGTAGAAACAAATGCTTCAGTTGCATGAGTTAATACATCCATACCAGTATCAGCAACAATGCTCTTTGGTAATGTCATTACAAATTCAGGATCTACAATAGCAACTGTTGGAGTTAAAGAATAATCAGTTAATGGATATTTCTTATGCTCCAAAGAATCTGTTAATACCGCAAATGGAGTTACCTCACTACCTGTACCTGATGTTGTAGGAATACAAACCAAATGAGCTTTATGTCCTAATTCAGGATATTGGAAGGCACGCTTTCTTATATCCATAAATTTTTGCTTTAAATCATCAAAATTAACCTCAGGATGCTCATAGAATAGCCATATGCCCTTAGCAGCATCCATTGCAGATCCTCCACCTAACGCAATAATTGTATCAGGTTCAAATGATTTCATTAGGGCAACACCCTTTTTAACTGTCTGAATAGATGGATCTGGTTCTACATCACAGAATAGCTGATATGGTACTTCTGGTGTTCTTAATTGAAGCTGATCAATAACCTTTTGTACAAATCCTAATTCAACTAAGGAACGGTCAGTAACAATTAAAGCCTTCTTCATTTCCTTCATTTGATGTAAATATTCAATTGCGTTTGGCTCAAAATAAATTTTAGCTGGAATCTTAAACCACTGCATATTATTACGTCTCCTTCCGACCTTCTTAACATTTAATAAATTTAAAGGTCCAATATTTCCTGCAACTGAATTGTGTCCATAAGAACCACAACCTAGTGTTAATGATGGTATGAATGAATTATAAACATTACCAATACCACCAAATGTTGAAGGAGAATTACAAATAATTCTTATTGCAGGTACAACATCTCCAAATTTCTTTTCTAATTCCTTAGATGCTGTATGTATTGCAGCACTATGCCCTAAGCCATTAAATTCAACCATTTGCTTAGACATTAAAATTCCTTCTTCAGTTGAATGACTCTTTATCATTGCTAAAACTGGTGAAAGCTTTTCTCTTGTTAAAGGCTCATTCACACCAACCTCTTTACATTCAGCAATAATAATAACTGTATTAGAAGGAACATTAAATCCAGCTTGTTCTGCAATCCATGTTGCATATTTACCTGCAACTGCACCATTAAGCTTTGCATTTGGATAATCACTCTTCTTATTTACACCAAACATAAATGCTTCAAGCATTTTCTTTTCTTTTTCATCAACGAAGTAAACACCATATTTTTTAAATTCATTTTTTACTTCATCATATATTTCTTCATCAACAATAACAGCTTGCTCTGATGCACAAACCATACCGTTATCGAATGACTTTGACATAATTACATCATTAACTGCTTGTCTTAAATTACAAGTTTTTTCAAAATATGCAGGTACGTTACCAGCACCAACGCCTAATGCAGGCTTACCACAAGAATATGCAGCCTTTACCATTGCATTTCCACCTGTTGCTAAAATTGTTGCAACACCTGGGTGATTCATTAATGCTGTTGTTGCCTCAAGTGAAGGATGCTCTATCCATTGAATACAGTTTTTAGGAGCACCTGCTTGAATCGCAGCCTCATAAACAACTCTTGCAGCCTCAGCACTTGATTTTTGAGCACCTGGGTGGAATCCAAAAATGATAGGATTTCTAGTCTTAAGACAAATTAATGACTTAAAAATAGCTGTTGATGTTGGGTTTGTAACAGGTGTTATACCTGCAACTACACCAACTGGTTCAGCTATCTCAGTAACACCAGTAACTGGATCTTCTGATATTACACCAACTGTCTTTGTTCTCTTCATATTATTAGTTACATATTCACATGCAAATAAATTCTTTGTAGCCTTATCCTCAAAAACACCTCTTTGTGTTTCTTCTATTGCAAGCTTAGCAAGTACCCCATGCTTATCTAAGGCTGCAACACTACATTTTGCAACAATATAATCTATTTGTTCTTGATTGAATCTGGCAAATTCTTCTAAAGCCTTTTGTGCCTTTTTAACTAAAGAATCTACTTCCTCTTCTGGAGTCAAAATCTTTTCATCCATAACTATACCTCCTATTAAAAAACGAATAATAAATACATTTATAGTATATAATAAAATTTATAAATTTTATATAGTAAGCGTTTTTATTTATGAGATATTCACATATTTAATGAATTTGAGTCCAAAATAAAAGGGCTATTTTTAATTAGCCCTATTTCTTACTTAACTAAATTATCTTGTGTCTCAAATTTATTATGAGTTAAAATTTCAGCATTCTCTTCTTCTAATTCTTGCTTTGTTTCTAAATCATCTTCAATTAAAGATGCTTTCTTTAATGCATAATATACTGGTTCATAAACTACAACTGATAATATTACTGTAATAAATCCTGTAATCATTGAGCCTGGAATCTTTGATGTTGCAACTAAGCCTGATGTATTAAAATCAGATACAAACCAACCTTCTAAAGTATATCTTAATACAAATTCACCAATAATATTAATGAATATTGCAACTAATATTGCAACTAAAGCTGCTTTATTTCTTTGAGTTAATTTACCACTTATAATTCCTGCAACTAAAGCAGTAATTGCATATAATATTGATAATATTGGAATGATAACTGATACATTAAAGCTCTTAGTTTTATCATCTAATACATAATAGTGTACAGATGAAAATAAATTTTTAGCTGAAGTATTTGCAAAATCACCAGTTGCATATAATATAATAGCACCGATTCCTAAAGCAAATAATAATCCAGAAATTGTAAATAATATAGGTCTTGCCTTTAAATCCTTCTTAATGATTAATCTAAATAAAGAACCTACAATAAAACCAATAAGGAACTTAAGAATTAATGTTCTAAATATAGTTGTTGGCTTTTGAGTATAATAAATAACATCATATAAACCCATACCAAAGCTACCAACAAATCCTCCTTCAAGTCCTCCTAATAATAACGCAGCAATTATCATTACAAAGTTGCCTAAATGAATCATATCTCCAGATGGCATTTTAATTTGTACATAAGTACCTGCGAAGCATAATGCAGTAAGTATTGCAATAATACTAATTTTAGTCAATAATTTTTTATTTTTTGACATAACTCTCACCTCTCTCGTATACTAAACATTATAATTGTTTTTGGTATCAATAAAAGTACCAATTAAAATATTTTTAATGGTACCAGAATAACAAAAAAATAATGCGTTATCGCAAGATGCAACAACACATTATTTTAAATTAAACAAGTTATTTTCTTCTTTTACCCAATCAATTGGTTTTCTTCCATTCGCTTTTAAGAATTCATTTGCCTTTGAGAAAGGCTTTGAACCAAAGAAACCATGATATGCAGATAAAGGAGATGGGTGTGCTGACTCTATAATAAGGTGATTAGGGTTCGTAATAAGGCTTTTTTTAGTTTTTGCATCATTTCCCCATAAGATGAACACCTTAGGTGTAGATAATGCGTTTAAAAGAGCAATAGAGTTATTTGTAAAATGACTCCAGCCTAAATCCTTGTGAGAATTAGCTTCTCCTTCTCTTACAGTAAGGGTTGTATTTAAAAGCATTACTCCTTGTTTCGCAAGATAAGATAAATCACCATCCTGATTAACAGTTAATCCTAGGTCTTTTTCCATCTCTTTATATATATTTTTTAATGAAGGTGGAAGCTTCTTGCAATCAACAGAAAATGCTAGACCATTAGCTTGTCCTTTTTCATGATAAGGATCTTGTCCTAAAATAACAACCTTTACATCCTCTAAAGGTGTTAATTTATATGCTCTAAAAATATTTTCATATGGTGGGAAGCAGGTATAATTTTTATATTCTTCTTTTACATCTTCTAAAAGCTTTTTAAAATAATCCTTTTTTAAATCATTATTATATAAATCAATCCAATCCATAAATCATCACCGGGATAATTATAGCATAAATTAAAAAAAACTACGATAAAAGATTATCGTAGTTTAATTTATATTTTTAAAATATTATTACTTTAATTCAGCGAAATACTTAATAGTACGAACCATCTGTGAAGTATAAGAATTTTCGTTGTCATACCAAGAAACAACTTGAACCTGATACTTGTCATTGCCTAGAGGTAATACCATTGTTTGAGTTGCGTCAAATAATGAACCATATCTCATACCAATAACGTCAGATGAAACGATTGGATCTTCGTTGTATCCGAAAGTTTCTGGATCAGAAGCTGCCTTCATTGCTGCATTAATAGTATCAGCAGTAACTTCCTTACCCTTACCATTAACTACTGCAACTAAGATAGTTGTAGAACCTGTAGGTACTGGAACTCTTTGTGCAGAACCAATTAACTTACCATTTAATTCAGGAATAACTAGACCGATTGCCTTTGCAGCACCAGTTGAGTTTGGAACGATGTTTGCAGCACCAGCTCTAGCTCTTCTTAAATCGCCCTTACGATGTGGACCATCAAGAATCATTTGGTCACCAGTGTATGCATGAATTGTGTTCATGATACCAGCTTCGATTGGTGCGAAGTTATTTAATGCCTTAGCCATAGGAGCTAAGCAGTTTGTAGTACAAGATGCAGCAGAAATAATCTGATCATCCTTAGTTAATGTTTCATTGTTTACATTGTAAACGATAGTCTTAAGATCGTTTCCAGCTGGAGCTGAAATAACAACCTTCTTAGCGCCGGCATTGATATGAGCCATTGCCTTTTCCTTCTTAGTATAGAAACCAGTACATTCTAATACAACATCTACACCTAACTTGCCCCAAGGTAAGTTTGCTGCATCTGGTTCCTTATAGATAGTAATCTTCTTACCATCTACAGTGATTGAATCTTCACCAGCTTCAACAGTGTGCTTGTTTTCACCGATGAATCCAGCATAACCGCCCTGTGCAGTATCATACTTTAATAAATTTGCTAACATTGCTGGAGCAGTTAAATCATTAATTGCTACAACTTCATAACCTTCAGCATTGAACATTTGTCTAAAAGCTAAACGTCCAATACGTCCAAAACCATTAATTGCTACTTTAACAGCCATAATATTTTTTTATCCTCCTAAAAATTGAAAAAAATTTTACATAATTATTTTACTACACTATAAATCTATATTCAATAAAATAAAACTCGGCAAACTTTATGTAAACGTTTACCGAATTTATTATTTTTTTTTGAATTATTATGATTTACTTCAATGAAATTAAGAAAGTTCTTTGTAATCTCTTATAAAAAGATTCATAATCATGATATGCCATTCTTAATTTATCTTCATTAATAGATATTCTTACAGCATTCAAATTTTCAACAGAATATTGCTTATTATCTACTGTTATAAATGTTTTATCAAAATCAACTGCTTTTAATAAAATAGTTCTTTCATTTGATAAAATAAGTGGAGATGATAATGTTCTATATGCATTAGAATTAATTCCTGCAATTTCAGTTAATTGCATAACTGATAAATCAGAATCAATTACTGCACCATGAAGGGATTTATTATATGCTGTTGAGCCTGATGGTGTTGATACACATACACCAGTTCCTCTAAATCTTTCTAAATATAATTCATCAACATATACATCTAATCTTAGTGTTCTCAAAGGAGATACTACTGTGATTTCATTTAAGGCAATATCTTCTTTTTTATTTCCGTCCTTATCTATAAAAGCAATTTTTAAAAGGTCTAGTTCAGAAACACTATATGTTTGATTATTAATATCATCAATCATTTTATCTAAATCTGTTCCTAAGTAATTTGAATAAAATCCTAATGTGCCTGTTTTAATACCAAACAATAAAGACTTTGGATATAAGTGAAATGCTTTTAAAATAGTACCATCTCCACCTATCGCAATTACTATATCAGGATTCTTATCATCACGATCTAATTTAACTTTTTTAGTTATTACATCAAGAACCTCTTGGCTTCTATCTTGATCTCTTACAACAACTGTATAGGTCACTAAAATCACCCCTTACTTGTTGTTATTTTAACACAATTGACTATTAAATACTATATAGATAATTATTAAGAAAAATAAAAATATTGATTTTAAATATCAATCTAAAGTATAATTAAAATAGACACTCAAGGAGGGATTATATGATTTTTGAAAAGGAAATAGAATTTAAAACTCTAATTACTAAGGAGCAATATGAGGCTTTAGTTAAGGAATTTAATCTTAAGGATAATGTTTATTGTCAGATAAATCACTACTTTGATACACCTGATTTAAAGCTACATGATGAAAAAATAGTTTTAAGAATTAGACAAAAGGGAGAAAATTATAAATTAACTAAAAAAGTTAAAAGTACTGTAGGTAATGATGAGTCACATATTCTTTTAACAGAAGAAAAAGCACAAAGCTATATTAAAAATGGCTTCAATGCTGATATAATTGACCTTCCACTTGATGTAGTAAAGGTTGCAGAGCTTACAACATATCGTACTTCTACTTTCTATAAGCATGGTAAATTATTCTTCGATAGAAGTGAATATTACGGACATATAGATTATGAGATTGAATATGAAGCAGAGCATGACGATGAAGGTAAGCATGATTTCATAGCATTTATGAAGCAACATGAGATTGAATATAAAGAATCTCCAAAGAAAAGCGTTAGAGCATTTGAAGCAAAAAAATAAAATTAAAAAAAGCACCGATTGGTGCTTTTTATTATGGAGCGAAGATAAATAATGCGATGGCAATAACTAATGCAAGAATTGAGAATAATACGCCATAATCAGCTAACTTCTTTTGCTTCTTTGCTTTTTTGCCAACAATTGAAACAATTAGTCCAGGTAGGAAAGTGAAAATACCAAATCCAAATATTGAAGCTACAAATGCGATACCACCTAAAATTATGCCAACAAGTGCAACGATATCATAACCATTTACAAATTTCTTATCGAAATCCTCAGATGCAAGCTCATCTGCAAGATCTAATTCTTCATTTTTAGCTTCCTTATCACTATCCTCAGTTTGGATTAAAGCTTCAGTTTCATTATTTTCTTCTACTGAAACTTCTTTTGTATCTTCAATAGAATTATCTTTAGTTTCTTCTAATTTTTCTTTAGAATTTTCCATTTTAATATCTCCTTCCACTAACTGATTGTTGGTAAAACTATTAATCCCATAATTAAAGCTATAAGAAAAGCTTCACACATTAATAGAAGCAACAATCTTTTTATCTTCTTTGTTAAATCAAAATTATAATCTTTTTTCTTTTTATGCTCTGCCTTTAGTTCAGATACTCCATAAAAGTTCCAAACTAAGAATAGTATTAAACCAACAATAATTGGTATAACTATAAGCATTTCTTCATAATGATACCATAATAAAAATATAATTAATGGTAATAAGAATGATATAAAGAACACTAAAGTAAAAGATAATATATATATTTTTTTAGGAATATTGATTTCTTTTATTTTCTTACTCATAAGATACCTCTATTCCATTTCTAAATGTAATACCAGTCTTAACATTAGTAGTAACTTTAGGATTTAACTCATCGTTATTAAACTTTATATAAGATAAATCAAAGCTATCACCATTTACTAATTTAATCATTTCTTTATATGTATCAAATAAATAGCCTTCCTTATAATAAAAGGAATTACCTAAATCATATTGATAACCAGTATCATTATTTATATATTGATTTCTTTTAATCTTTGTTTCATTATATTTTGTTTCATAATATCTATATGAATCATTAATTGAATAATCATATGAGCCAATATAAGCATTACCATTTGATATTTCTACTTTAGCATAGTAAGTATTATAAATATCAGTTACTAATGGATATGAGGATAAATGCTCTCCACCAAAGCTTAATAAATATCCATCCTTAGAAATAATATATCCATCATTATAACCATTATCAATAAAGCATGCTTTAATATAATCCATTATTATCATATTAGTAAGATAACCAAGTCCAATATATTCAATGTATTCATCTTGATATATAGAATTATATTCATCAGAAACATTTAATATTATTTTATTATCCTCTAAAAAATCAATTGAAATATAATTTAAAGAATTTGTTACAAATTCATTAATTAAATTCTTATATTCTAAATTATAGCTTGGGTCTAGGTTATCTCTTTGTTTTTCTTCTAATGAAAAATACAAAGAATCCCAATATTGATATAATGAACCATATAATAGAAATCTACTATCAGCATCATATATGTTTTTTAATACATCATATAATGTTTTATCTATTTCTATTGTTTCATTTGGATGATTATTAATATAGTATATATTATTTTTATTTGAATATTCTTGCTTTGAATCAATTAATTCATATATAGTATCTAAGGATTCAGCATACAATTTTTCAAGCTTATCCTTGTTTGAGGCTATTGAATTAGAATCCTTTTTTAAATAATATTTAAGATTTAGTTCACTAGAAATAGAATAATTATTAACATATGTGGAAGAAATTTCATTAAATCCTTCTTTAATACTAAAGCTATTTACTAGTAAAACTATGACGATTACAATGGCAATAAGTAATACGCCTAAAAGACCAGCACGAATAATTATGCTTCTCTTTTCATTTTTTGTATAAACTACTGCCATTAAATCACCTCTTAATTAGTTTTATTTCTAATTGCTTTATAACTATCAAATTCTTCATCATTACAGAATACGAAATGTCCATGTCCAATATCTCTTAGACTAGGCTTATTTTCTTCATAGTGATGAACTGATGGGTCATAAACGAATAATTTCTTATTCTTTTCAATTTCAGGATCTGGTACTGGAATTGCTGATAATAAAGACTTAGTATATGGATGCATTGGATGTAAGAATAATTCTTCTGTCTCTGCAATTTCAACAATATTACCTAAGTAAATAACTGCAATTCTATCTGAAATAAATCTAACGATTGATAAGTCGTGAGCAATAAATAGGTATGTAATACCTAAATTATGCTGGAACTTCTTTAATAAGTTTAATACTTGTGCACGAATAGATACATCTAGTGCTGAGATTGGTTCATCTGCAATAACGAATTCAGGTTCCATTACAATTGATCTTGCGATACCAACACGTTGACGCTGTCCACCTGAGAATTCATGTGGATAACGAGTTAAATGTTCAGGTAATAAACCTACTTCTTTTATTATATTTTCAACCTTATGAATTCTTTCTTTTTCAGAATTATAAAGATGGAAATTTGATAAACCTTCTGAAACAATATATTCAATTGTTGCACGTTCATTTAATGATGCAGCAGGATCTTGGAATATCATTTGAATATTTCTTACAACTTCGCGGTCAGCCTTATGTGAAATCTTACCAGATATTTTCATACCCTTATAACGAATTTCACCATTAGAAATTGGATTAATTCTAATAATTGCACGTCCAATAGTTGTTTTACCAGAGCCTGATTCACCTACTAGAGCAAATGTTTCACCCTTATAGATATTAAATGATGCATCTTTTACTGCTTTAAAACTACCAAATGTTATATCTACATTCTTTAAAGATACAATTATTTCTTTTCCATTTGTTGGATCAATTGGTCCTTGTAATGGAATAGTACGGTTTAAATCCTTCTTATAATATTGGATCTTTTTAAATGTTTCAGAGCCTAATTCTAATTTAGATGCTTCATTAATTAAATTATGATATTCAGCTAATACATCACTAACCTTAATATCACTTGATAGCTTAACCTTTGTAACATCTACACCAGAATAGCTTGCGATAATTTTAGCATATGATTCATTAGAATCTATTTCAATTACATTGCCTATAGAATCTTTTGCAGCTAGCTTTTCATTATCAGTTAATTGATAATATGGGCAATAATCTTCAATAGAAAGCTTAACATTTGAATCATCTAAGATACTACCAGTAGACATTAAAGACTTTAAATCTTTAATGATATTTTTTGCAATCTTATTTGCTTTAATTCCATTAGGAATTGTAGATAATAAAATTAATTTAGCAATCTTAAGGTTTCTTCCTTTTGTCACATCAGAAATATTACCTTGAATTTCTTCTTGATATTTTGCTTTTAATTCAGCAATTTTAGCCTTATCTTCAGCAAAACGATTCTTTAATTGTAATTTAAAAACTTCATCATCTTGAGCAAAATCAAAGTTTTCTTTATAGAATTTTTGTTCTTCCTTAGTTTGCTCCTCATTTTCAGTAGTAGTACTTACTTCTTTTACTTCTTCATTTGTTTCATTTTCAGTTTGAGGTTCTAAAATATCTTTTTCTTTATCTGACATATTATTTTGCCTCACTTTCTACTGAATCTAGGTTACCATTTTCAATTTCATCCATAGTTTTACCATATACTGTATTAGATAGCTTATTATGGATATCTTGAATAATTTGTGGTTTTTCAACCTTTGGTGCACGAGGATCTAATAACCATGTTTTAGCATAGTGTGTATCAGAAACCTTGAACATTGGTGGTTCTTTAACGTAATCAATTGCCATTCTATATGGGTTTCTTGGAGCAAAAGGATCACCCTTAATCTTATTATATAAAGATGGTGGTGTACCTGTAATAGAGAATAATTCTTCTCCTCTTGTTGATAACTGAGGTAATGATGATAATAATGACCAAGTATATGGATGACGTGGGTCATAGAATACTTCTTCAACCTTACCAACTTCAACAACCTGTCCTGCATATAAAACTGCAACACGGTCAGCAACATTTGCAACAACACCTAAATCGTGAGTGATGAATACAATTGTATAACCAAGCTTACGTTGTAAGTCCTTAATTAATCTAATAATTTGTGCTTGAATTGTAACGTCTAGAGCTGTTGTAGGTTCATCACAAATTAATATTCTTGGTTCACATGATAAAGCAATTGCGATAACAATTCTTTGTCTCATACCACCAGAATATTGGAATGGATAATCATCAAATCTCTTTTCAGGATTAGGAATACCTACAAGTTTCATTAGCTTAATAGCCTTATGACGTGCTTGAGTAACAGTTAAATCTTGATGCTTTAAGATACAATCTGTAATTTGCTTACCGATTTTAATAATTGGGTTTAAGGAAGTCATTGGGTCCTGGAAGATTGTTGCAATCTTAGCACCACGGATTTGGTTCCAGTCTGAATTTAGCTTGAATTTAGCTAAATCTAGTCTACAATAACCATGCCACTTTGGTGTTTCTTTTTCTTTGCAATCCTCTTCATTAGTTTCATCTAAGAATTTAACTCTAAATGCTATAGAACCACAAATCTCATCTCTAACTTCTTCTTTATAAATATCTAAACCTTCAATCATAGCATTCTTATAAGCCTTTAATAAGCCTCTATATGCCATGAATTTCTTGCTGAATGGATATCTTGCGATTGAAAGAATTAATTCTTTTGCAATTAATTCATTACGTTTCTTTTGTTCGTCAGAAATAGAAACATTAATTGCTTTTTCGAATTTTTCATTTAATTCTTGTAATTTTTGCTTATCTTTTAAAACTTCTTCTTGATTTAACTTATATGCATTAGCTCTTTCAGAAACTAACTTTTTAAATTCTAAAGATAGTTCCTTTTCTTTTGCATATATTTCTTTAATTTCTAATTTAATCTTTTCGATTTCATTAGCATCCTTCTTAGAATCTAGAGTTTGCTTATAATTGAATTTTTCAACACGATCAAATTCTAAATCGTTAATTTTCTTTTTATAAGCTTCTTCTTCCTCAATAGATGCAGAAACTTTTGCTTGAATTTCTTTTTTGTAATTAACTATTTCTTTATGCTCATTAACACCATATTCATACTTTGAATATTCATTTAATTTGTTAATGAATGAATTATATATTTTAAGATTTAAAGCAGTCTTTTTACCATATGTTTCTGATAATTCAGGATCATCATAAATGATTGACCCATTAGAAACATAACCATTTGAATCAAGCATACCAGAGAAAGTCTTAGTTAAAACAGATTTACCTGAACCTGATTCACCTACAATTGCAATTGATTCACCTTCATAAATATCTAAATCAACACCACGAATTGCAGTTAAAATACGACCTCTAACCTTAAATTCAACTTCTACTTTTGATAGCTGTAATATCTTTTTTCTTTCTTCCATGATATCACCTCTACTACATATGAGTTCTAGGATCAGATGCATCTGCTAAATTCTGTCCTACAACATATAAAATTATTGTTAATAATGATGAAACTAATACTGGTCCCCAGAATTGAATTGGGTAAATAGTCATACTTGACTGTGCTGCCTGAATTAGTTTACCTAATGATGGAGTATTACTATCCATACCAATTCCTAAATAAGATAGGAATACTTCATATGAAATATATGATGGTACTTCAGTTGCAAGAATAGTAACAATAACTGATGTTAAATAAGGTAAGATATTCTTAGTAGTTAACTTAAATAATCCTGTACCTAAACACTTAGAAGCTAAGTTATATTCTCTATCTCTAATAATTAAAACCTGTGTTCTTATGAAATATGCAATACCTAACCAACCAGTTACAGTTAATGCAATAACAAATGACCAGAAGCCAGGTCCTAATACTAATACAAATACTGAAACGAATAAAATATATGGAATATTTGCGATAATGTTATAAACTTCTGTCATAACAACATCTACTTTTTTTGAGAATCCCCATACAGCACCAATAACAACACCAAGTGTCATATTGATAGCTGCACAAATAACAGCTAATGTTAATGAAATTCTAGCACCAGCCCAAATATGTTGTAATGTAGATTCACCATAAGCACCAGTACCTAAGATCCATTTTAAGCTGAATCCAAATTCACCAATAGCTTGCTTTGGAGTTAAATTCTTATACTCACTTACTAATACATTAGGATTAATAGTGTAGTCTGATAAAGGGGTTTTTACTGTACTACCATAAATATATGTTAATAATAACATTATTATTAAAATACCTAATGCTACCCAGTTTGATTTTTTTCTGAAGAATACTCTTAATACAGATTTCCAGTAAGAATATCTTGGAGCAGTGATTTTTTCAGATGCTTCAGGATCTTCTTCTACAAATTTAAATAATTCATCTTCATTAATTTCTTCAACCTTATTTTCATCAGCTTCGGATATGATTTCATTATTTAAAATATTATTATTTTCCATATTACTTTCTTCCTCCTCCGCTCGCAAATGAAATTCTTGGGTCAACCTTTGACATTAATACGTCACCTAAGATTAATGAAACAATTGATAATAATGCATAGAAGAATGAAATACCAACGATAACACCATTATCACTCTTATTGATTGCATCAACTAATAATTTACCCATACCAGGAACCTTATATACACCTTCAGTAATGATAGCACCTGTTAAAGCACCTAATACTGATGCAGGAATACCTTGTACAATTGGAATTAAAGCATTCTTTAAGATATGCTTTCTATAAATTTCACCTTCACTAAAGCCTTGTGATCTTGCAAACTTAACATAATCTGCAGTCATTTGGTCGATTGTATATCTTCTTACCCACTTCATCATTGTCGCAATAGATGGTAAAGCTAATGATATGATAGGTAAAACATAAATTAAAGGCTTAGTACCAGTAGGCCAGCTATTTGGTAATTTTAACCATTCATGTCCTAGGAATGAGAAAATATAAATATATGCTAAAGATGGAACTGCCATAATGAAGATAATATAGAAATTACCAATCTTATCAGCAATCTTATCCTTCTTTAATGCTAATAATAATCCTAGAGGAATACCAATTAAGTATACTAAAATAGTTGAAATAATACCAATTACAAATGAATAACCTAATCTAGATAATTGTTCCTTATATGTTGAAACATTTGTATATGTATCACCATAAACTTCAACATCAGACTCTAATGGATTTTGAGAGAATGTTCTTTCATGATAATTATAAGATGAATATCCCTTTGTTCCATCAGGTAAAGTTTGATATACTTCTTTACTTGGATCCTGATTTTCTGTGAAATATTCAAAGAAATCATTGCCTGAAGCATATTGATATCCAAGATTTAAAGTAATAAAGTTTTGATGTACGAATGGATAAACATTATCAAAATATAATAAATATCTATGCTTTGTACCAGAACCCATTATGCATGGTAAGCCATTATAATCAGTTGAAAAATATATTTTTCTTTCAATATCGCCATATTTAGCTCTATATGTATCTGTAACCTGAGCATAATTTGGAGTATCTATAACGATTACGCCTGCAAAGAATCTCCATAATCTTACAAAAATATTAATATCTTTTGAAGCAAATAAAACTGCTGGATTAGTTTTTCCTGTAGACTTTAAATCAATAATTGTATATCCTCTTGAAGAATATTTTTCTTTAAAATCTATAACAGTTTGAGTTTCTTCACTCATCTTTGAATCATATAATTCATTGAAATAATCAGTATAATATAATGAATAATATTCTTCATAATAATCACCATATGATTTAGAATTATCTAAATTGTATGATTCCCATGCTTGATTTGATATTTTATCTTTTACTAATTCGACGACATAATCACTATATGTGACCTTGTCTAAGTAACCAAATTTAGCCCATTGAGTGTATTTAAAGTTAGTTCTTGCGTTTCCTGTGTACTTATTTAAATTCATACTTTGGAAAATTGCATCTCTGTTCATTAGCTGGAATACTAATAACATGATTATAAATACAACTACAATAATGGATAAAAATGATCTGGCTATTCTTTTTAATATATAACCTGCCATATTAAACCCCTCTTCAAAAAAATTTAGACGAAGTAAAAAATAATAAAACTTCGTCTCCCACTTCCATATATAAAATATGCTTTTATATTATAATATAAAACGATTGATAATTCAAATAAAAAATATTTTTTTGTACATCATACAAAATCATTTTTTAAATTTTGTATTTTTTCGGACTCAAAAAGAAAAAAAGGGTAGATTTTTTTAAAAATCTACCCTGATTTTTACATATTATTATTCTTCACTCTTTGAATGAGCATTGATACCGTTTAATCTAACCATATCTCCGCTTCTTGAGAATGTATTAATATATGTTGATGGATCACCGAAGTCAGGTAACCAACCAGATGAAATATCAATATCGTAATTTAATTGAGAAGCTTCATCTACATAGTAGTTGCTATAGTAGAATGCATACTTATCATTACATGCAACAAGATTAATCTTAATCTTTCCACCAGTTGCATTTTCAACACTTGCCTTTAATACTTGAGCACGTGTAGTATAAACAGTGATGTATGATTGATATGGATAATCAATTTCAATAACATCTGTATCACTTAAGCCTAATTCTTCAAATGCCTTATTGATGAATGCTTGTGCTAAATCAGTTGAATAGAATGCATTGTAGCCATCAGCTAATGCAGTTACATACTGACCCCAGCTTGACTTATTGAATTCGCCTAATACAACATCACCATATACTGTACCAGCTTCATAGCCTGCAGTTGCTGCAGGTAATGCAACATAGTCATATGGAACATATGTATTTCTTAATGAGAATAATGCAACATCTGCACCAACTACTGCAGCATTAAATTGTTCCTTATTGATTGCAGTTAATAATGCACGACGGAAGTTAGTATTTAACATAGCTCTCTTAGTTAATGCCTTAGCATCATCACTCTTAGTAGATGTTGTTGTGCTTTCATAACTTTCAGTTGCATAAGCCTTACGGTTAAGGTTGAAACCACCAAAGTAAGTACCAGCAGTTGTATCAGTAACATACTTGAATTGATCTAAACCATCAGCCTTAGCTAATGCCATACGTTCAGTATTTAAGCCAACTGAATCATATGTACCATCCTTGAATGCATCATATGTAGCCTTTTGATTTGAGAAATCATCGAATGTATAAATAACTTCATCAACAGTTGTATTAGAAGCATCCCAGTAATTAGAGTTCTTTCTTAACTTGAATGCTGATGCATCAGTTAATTCTGTTACATAGAATGGTCCACAATATAAAGTCTTATCCTTATTTGAACCATATTCATATGTAGTTTCACCTTCAGTTACTGTTGCAGTTGATTCATAATAAGCCTGATTTAATGGCATATATGAAACATATGTTAAATATGTTAAGAAATAATCAACTCTTTCAGATAAAGTGAATTCTAGTGTATAGTCATCAACAGCACGTACACCTAAGTTTTCAACTGGTAATGTACCTGCATCTGCTAATACTGGATCATAACCAGCTAAAGGAGCATACATATATGATGTAGTTGCATTTTCAAGAACTTTCTTGATACCAAATACGAAGTCATTTGCTGTTAAATCTTGCTTTTGAGCTCCTGTTGAATCAACCCACTTAACACCTTGACGGATGTTGAAAGTATAAGTTAAACCATCTTGGCTTCTTGTCCAAGATTCAGCTAAACCTGGAACGATATTTCCAGCGTTATCATATTCGATTAATGTATCATATAGGTTAGCAATATGATCGATATCAGTTGATCTATATGTATTACTTGGGTCAAATGTCTGAGGGAATTCAGATAATGCAGCCTTGAATGAACGCTTAACTGTATATCCTAAATTAGTTAATTCTTGAACAGGGTTATATGATGATGTATGAGTACCATCAGACCATGTTGAATAACCACCTTCATTAGTTGCATTGTTTGCAGCTTGCCATTTAGCCTTTAAAGTTTGACGGTCAGCTGGCTTAACAATATCAGTTGCTACTGCAATATTGTTTAATCTTTCGTTAGTTAAACCCCACTTTGCATATGGAACTGAACGATATGCAGCTCTTGTAAGACCATATGTACCACCTTCAGTAGTCATTGGTAAATATAAAGCTTGGTCTAAGATATAAGCTTCTGCCTTAGCATAATGATAATATCTTTCAGCAGTTGATGTTGCACTTTCAGCAGCCTCAACTTCCTGTTCATATGTGCCCCAGAACTTAGTATATAACTGTTCGTCTGTTGCAGTTTCTAAATCGATGTCAGAAACATCCATAGAAGCTTCTGGTGTAAAGCTTTCTGGTACTGTTAAAGTATAATCATTTGTACTAGTTGTTGTATCAGAACCTGTTGTTGTTGTAACACCAGTTCCTGTAGTTGTTGTAACACCAGTTCCTGTAGTTGTACTAGAACCTTTTCCACAAGAAGCTAATGCTAATACAGCAAGTGATGCTGCACTAGTTAAAGCAATTGTTTTAAATTTCATTTTTTCTACCTCTTTCCTTATATATAAAAAATTATACCATTATTTTAGTTTCATTATACAAATAAGTCAATATCATTTTTTAATTTTTTTACATTTTTTTCGTTATTTTTTACAAAAATTGTATTTTGTTCGTTATTTTTCACTTTTTTATGAATTTTTATTTTATTTTTTAATGTGTTTAGCTGTTCAGTAGCACAATTTTCGAACACAAAATAGTATTAAGTTTAAAACACGCTTTTTATAAAATTTTACATCTATTTTTATACATTTAAATAATTTGAACTATTTTGATTTTTGTGTTTAAAAAAGTAAATTGACACAACAAAAAAATATTAGTAAAATTATGTTGTTTAAAGAGGTAAATATGAAAAGTTTTGGAAAAATTATTCTTTATATTTTAATAGGTATATTATTATTGCCAGCAATAGCAATATCATTATATTTATCTTTAGGTGGTTTCTTATTTATAATCCTTTATATTATTAATAGAAAAAAGAATGGAACAATCACTAATCCTAAAGAATCTAGATCTTATAAAATTGCATGTACATTTAATGCAATTATTGCAACACTTATTGCATATATAATAATTCATGATAATAACATTTCTTTCCAATTCTTATCTTGGACATGTTATTTCACCATCCAAATAATTACTTTTGTTACATTAATTCCTATGTGTGTTTATCTTGTAAAAAAAATAAAAAGAATTGAAATAGAAAGCTAAAAGTATTATAATGACTATAGTACTTTATTAATCAACTGCAAAGCGAATAAGGGATAGTGGAAGCCTTAACTGCATTAATAATAGGAATTGGTTAAAAACTTAATTTAAAGAGCTGATTATTCAGAAATTAAGGTGGCACCGCGATACTTTCGTCCTTAAGCATTTTATTTTGCTTAAGGATTTTTTTATTATAAGGAGGATATAGATATGAGATTTTTATCAGGAATTCAACCAAGTGGTAATATTACATTAGGAAATTATATAGGAGCTTTAAGAAATTTCGTTAAATTACAGGACAACCCTGAATTTACTGATTTCTTAGTTTTCGTCGCTGACCTACATGCAATTACAGTACCACAGGACAAAACAAAACTAAGACAAAATATTAAAAGCCTAGTTGCGATGTATTTAGCATGTGGACTTGATCCATCTAAGGTTCATATTTTCATTCAATCAGAGGTTCACGAACATGCTGAGCTTGCATGGATTTTAGAATGTACAGGTTATATTGGTGAGCTTGAAAGAATGACTCAATTTAAAGATAAAAAAGCAAAACAAACTGAAGGTGTAACAGTTGGTCTTCTAACTTATCCTTCTTTAATGGCTGCTGATATTTTATTATATGATAGTGATGTTGTACCAGTAGGACAAGACCAAAAGCAGCATTTAGAATTAACAAGAACATTAGCTGAAAGATTCAATAATAAATATGGCGAAACATTTATTGTACCAAAGCCATTTATTGCTAAAGAGGGCGCAAAGATTATGTCTTTAACTGAACCTACTAAAAAGATGAGTAAGAGTGATCCTAATCCAAAAGGCTATATTTCTATGCTTGATGATATAAATATTGCTAAGAAGAAAATCAAATCTGCAGTTACAGATTCTGATGGTGTAATTAAATTTGACCCTGAGGCTAAGCCTGGTATTTCTAATTTATTAACTATATTATCAGTATTAACATCAACTCAAATATCAGAATTAGAAGAAAAATATAAAGATTCTAATTATGCTACATTTAAGGATGATGTTGCAAACGTAGTTGCAAATGAATTAGAACCAATCCAAAAAAGATATAATGAAATAATTAATTCTGATACTATTGATAAGATATTAGATGAAGGAAGAGATTATGCATCATATCTTGCAAGAAAGAAAATGACTAAAGTATTTAACAAGGTTGGTTTAGGAAGAAAAAGATAATGCTTAATGCACTTTATATACTTGAATTAAATGAAAAACCAATTGAAGAAAGAATAAAGGTTAAAAAGCATTTAGCTTATACTTCTATTCCTTTCATTATTATAGGTATTTTAGGTTTACTTACTGGAATTGGATTATTTGCCTTAGGTATATTTAAAAGCTTAGAAAAGATGAATATTTCAGCATTAATCATAATTGCACCAATAATATTTATTTTATTTGCAGTTTTATTTGTTTTTGGTTATTATAGATTAACCTTATATAAAGCAATCAACTTAGAAGAGGATTAAAATCCTCTTTTTTTCATAAAAAAAAGACTAAGTATTTCTACTTAGTCAATTATTTTATAACCTCAGTAAATATTTATGAATGAGATATAGTTATTTCAGTATCTTGATCATGTGAAGTCGTTGTAGTAGGATTATTGTTTTTCTTAAGTTCAGCTCTAATTCTATAATATGCAGCATTATAATCATTTGTTTTTAATTCTTCTTCATTTAAGAATTTACTGAAATAATAATGATTAAAACTGTCATGATTTTGTTTAATTTTTAAAGCATCATCTAGAGTTATAAAATCAAATTCTGATAAATCAAAAATATCTTTTGAATCAATACTTTCCTTACTTAAAACTTCACTTATTTCACCATTATTATAAATATAGATACCTCCAAGGAAGCTTCCAAATTCACATCCACGACCTTCTATTAATAAAGTATCCTTATAATATAAATCATAATCACGATACATTCCAAAACTCCATGGTGCACCAAAACGTACCAAAATATAATTATCTCCTATTTTTGAATACGCTCTGAATCCATTAAAGGATCTTGCATAATCTATAACATCACTTTCAGATGAAAAATCAGAATTGGATTCATTTGGATTTAACCAAAAAAATTTACCATAACCATATTTTTCATCATATGCTACTCTAATATCTTCTTTTGTTTCATCATCTAACTCAATTATAAAATCTTCATTATATTCAAATTGGTATTTAAATTCATTACCATTACTGTTTTTACAAGATATCAAATAAAATGAAATTAATATTATACTAAATACAATTAAAAATTTATTTATTTTCTTCATATTTACACCTCATTTCAATCGTTTACCCTTTATTTCATTATATATCAATATCAAAAATGATTAAATAGACAACAAGCCTTTTTTTTTACAAATCAATTATAATTGTAAACAATTTATAACTTGAAGCATAAAAAAGAGGCTGTAAAAAAATAACAGTTCTGTAAAAGATAAAAAAATAGGTTCAAACCTAGAGTGTAATCTGGGAATGAACCTATTTTTTTGGTATAATTTAAGTATGGAAAACTTAGTGAATTCAAACTTAAATTATACTCA
>JAEELJ010000034.1 GCA_016288855.1 Acholeplasmatales bacterium | reverse complement strand
TATATATGCCACTTTTTAATATTAAAGTATCGAAATCATGCATATTTTTAAGTGTTTCATTAATTGATTTAGTATTATCGATTATATATTCCATAACATCCATCCTATAAATATAATATATACGCGTACGCGCTATATATAAAAATTACTACTTAAATTATATAATAAAATCTTAATTTTTGGGATATTTTTTTAGACAGTATATCGAAATTTCTTTTATTTAAATTCTTTGGGCAAAGTGCACAAAAAAAGGAAGAAATCCTATTGACTGATATAGTAAATAATGTTAAAATATGGTATGAAATAATGAAAACGTTTGGATACGTGTCACTTGTTTCTGGTTTGGTAAACGCTTACTAAACCCAGTATGAATGTTATTCATAACGAGATTTTCCTAAGTTATGAGGTGGTATTATTACTAAGAGCTTGGCCAAATATATGGCAATCGATTTAATTATGATGCTTGTGCTTGGCGTTGTGTTAGATATTCTTCTAACAAAGTTCGCTGTAGTAGTATTAGGAGAATACGTTATGCCAGCATCGTTAGTTTCTATGTTAATAGTATTTATCGCAGTTGCTAGATGGAATGGATATGGACTAATAATATCTCCGCTTGTCTCATTAGGGGTAGTCATTGGAGGTTGTTGGTTAGGCGGATATTATAACGCAGTATATTCATTTGCAACAGATTGGCAGTTTTATGTTTCTATAGTGCTTGGATATTTATCCTTCGGGGTGAATATTTTATTCTATAAGAGGGTTGGCACTAAAAAAATAATTAATGAAACATGGAAATTGTTATTATTGTTATTGCTAGACTACGTATTATTCTGTGGTGTGCAATATCTATCATACACTTTATTAGTTCTTGGCAAGGATGCAGAAACATTTGTTTATAGTTATGTATCTAGCGGAACAAAAGAGGTTGTTCAATTACAAATTTTTGTTAAACCTCAAAGTGGATTTATCTACAATCTTATTGCGTTAGTTATATTGACAGTAGGAACATTAATATTTAGGTCGCAAGGAATTGTTTGCAATGTAAAGCAAAAATTCATTGATGATAAAAGAAATGCTTTATTAGATGAAGAAGATAAAAAATTCTCAATCGAAGAAGCACCTGAAGAGGAATCTTCAAACGAATTAGAGTCAGCTAGTGAGGAAGAAGTTGACAATAATTCAAATGAATAAGAAATTATTCAAATTAGTATTAAAGGATGGTGTGTTTATGCAAAAGGTCGTAAAAACTGATCAGACTGTTGTTGATGAAGTCGAACGTTCAAAATGGAAGCATACGTTAGCTACATTAGCTAAGGACTGGCGTCTTTATGTTCTACTTATCCCAATGCTTGTATTCCTAGTATTATTCAAGTATAAGCCAATTGTTGGTATCTTGACAGGATTTAAGTGGGGTAACGATGGTACTCAATTAAATAGTCAGTGGACCGGTTTTACATGGTTAGGAAAGGTATTCTTAAACGGTACAGTTTCAAATTCATTCTGGAAAGCATTCAGAAATACGTTTGTTAACAGTATGTATGGTTTAATCTTCGGATTCCCAATTCCTATTATCTTAGCTCTATTATTTAGCGAAATTAAGAATATGACATATAGAAGTATTGTTCAGGTATGTGCATACTTACCTCACTTCGTATCAGCAATCGTTATAACACAGATTATAAGATTATGGTGCTACGGTGAAGCAACAAAGACTCCAGGTATGTTATATCAAATGTTTAATTTCTTCGGATGGAACGTTTCTGATAATGGTAAGACTAGTACATTAACATTACTAGCTCATCCAAAGTGGTTCAGACCTATTTATCAGATTTCTGGTATCTGGGAAGGTGCTGGTTATGGTTCTATCGTATACTTTGCTGCAATTTTAGCAATTTCTCCAGTAAGCTATGAAGCTGCTAGAATCGACGGTGCAACAAAGATGCAACAAATTCGTTATGTAACATTCCCAGGAATGGCTCCAACTCTTGCAATCATGTTAATTACAAGAATTGGTCATATCTTAAATATCGGTTATGAAAAGATCATCTTATTAGTTGACGACTCAGTAACAGCATGGGAAAACTCAGATGTTATTTCTACATACGTATATCGTATGACAGGTAAGTCAGTTCACTCTGATGATGTTAACCCAATGATTGGTATCGTAATGGATTTATTTAATGCATTACTTGCCATGGTATTAGTATTAGGTGCTAACGCGATAAGTAGACGTGTATCATCTACTTCATTATTCTAATATTGGAGGTAAAGATACATGAAACGATTAGACAGAACTGAAATAGTATTCAAAATTTTATCTTATGTAATTTTAACAATATTTGCATTAGCATGTTTATATCCATTTATATATATCTTAGCTAACTCAATTTCATCTAAGGATGCTACATTAACTGGTAAGATTACAGTTATTCCAGATTCATTCAATATTTCAGCATATTTATATGCATTTACTGATAAGACATTCTGGATTTCATATTGTAACTCATTCTTCGTTACTATGTATGGTACATTAGTATCAATGGTAGTAGGTATTTGTGGAGCTTATGCTTTATCTAAGCCAAGATTAATGTTCCACCGTGGATTTAACTTCATGCTAGTATTCACAATGTGGTTCAATGCTGGTATGATTCCAACATTCAACAACTTCCAGGATTTCCATGTAGATAACATTTATATGTTCATTATTGCTCTAGGCTTTAATGCATTCAACATCATCTTATTACGTAACTACTTCTCATCAGTTTCAACAGAAATTGAAGAAGCAGCAAGAATCGATGGTGCTACAGAATTCCAAATCTTATTAAAGGTTTATATTCCAATGTCAAAGGCATCAATTGTTACAGTTGCAATGTTCTATGCAGTTGCAAGATGGAATGGTTACTTATGGGCTCAGATGCTATTAACATCAGAAAACTACCCATTAACAGTTTACATTCGTCAGACAATCGAACAATTCGTTGCTCGTATGGAAGATGACCCATCAATCGCATCATCTTACGATTTCTCACAGTTCTCTGTAAGATATGCATTCTTAGTTTGTTCTATCATTCCAATCATCGTTATTTATCCTAAGCTACAAAAATACTTTGCAGCCGGTGTTAACGTTGGTGGAGTTAAGGAATAGTATAGAAATTTATTTATTAAAAGGAGAAAGAAAAAATGAAAAAGAAAACTATTGCCCTTTTAGGGCTATCAGCAGTAGCAGCTTTATCTTTAGCTGGTTGTAAGAACAATAATACAACTACTACAGGCGCTGCAACTACTACAACTTCAGCTGCAACAACAACTACAGCTACAACAACATCTGGACAAGTATCAACAACTACAGATGTAAATACAACTACAGATGTAAATACTACTACAGATGTAAATACAACTACAGATGTAAATACTACAACTGTAAATACTACAACAGATGTAAATACTACAACTGTAAATACTACAACAGATGTAAATACTACAACTGTAAATACTACAACTGCACCTGTAACTACTTCAGAATTAGATGCAGATACTAAGGGTCTTGATATCTGCTTAAATTATCAAAAGAAGCAAGGTATTACATTATTAGCTAGTGAATGGCAAAATACTGTTGAAGGTACAAACCTTGTAAAGGGTGACTTATTACCTACATGGACATATTATGCTTCACAGTGTAAGACAACAATCAGAGATGCATCTAACTATTCTGATTCAAATGATGCTGGTACTTATACAACAGTTAAGAACAATAACTATAACAGTTTAACTGATGGTAACCAAAAGATTGACTTATTCTATAATACAACAGCTAACTTCAAGACAATGTATAATGATGGTGAAGCTACTAACTTAATGCCATACATTAACTCTGGTAAGATGCCTAACTTCGCACAATTCTTACAAGATAACAATTACATTGAACAAATGATTTCTGTTAACTATGGTACAGAAGAACAAGCTATTTATTATACTCCATACTTCGATGGTTATAACGCAATCGAAAGAATGTTAATTATGGATACTAATATGACTAAGGCTGTTATGGATGCTGAATCATTTGCTGATTTCGATACAACAACAAATGGTGCTTCTGCAAATTCTAACGTTTTACAAGCTACAAAGTATCAACCATTCATGGATGCAAATTACAACTATCCAGAAGGACAGAACTTAACTATTGAAGTTTCTGATGTTACAGCTGATGAAAATCCAACAATTACAATTGTTAGAACAGAAAATATCATTAAGCAACAAAATCAATTATTAGCTTCTGGTTGCACAGGTCGTCAGTTAGCTGAACAATTCCATTCTTATATCATGACTGCTTTCGCTGATGGATTCGCTAAGGGTATTTATGAAAATCCTTCTGATGTATTCGTTTCTGAAGCTGCAGCATACAATTCTGATGAATTAGTTGCTTTAATGCGTGTTATTAAGGCTAACCCTGGTGTTATCACTGGTGATGATACTGCTGAAATCGAATTATTATGTCCACGTGGACAGGATAATGGCCGTGTTGAAAACATCGAAGACTTCATGTCTATTTGGGGCGTTCAAGGTCTTGATGGTGAAGATTCAATGTTATACTTCGATGCAGATGCTAAGTTAGCTGATGCTGGTTCAACTCAAGCTACATTCGATGGTTTACAATTATTATCTCAATTATATGATGAAGGATTAATCCTTGAAAACTTCTATGCATCTGGTTCATTAGGAAAGACTGGTTACTTAAATAAGTATTTCGGTAAGACTGCTGACAATGGTGGATATGGTTTCATGCTATATGATTATTCAGCTTCAACTGGTGCCGTTAACTCTCTTGATGAAGATGGTGTAGGTACTGATGATTCTAAACGTGTTGGAGCATTCGAAGATACTGAAGTTACTGGTATTATGCCAGTTGTAACTCCATTATCTTATTGGCAAGATACTGTTGCTGACAATACTCAGCCTTTAGCAGATCATACTAATAAGACATTAATGAGATATGCTGAATCTAACCGTGCATTAAAGGGTAATTCTTGGTGTATTCCATCTTCTTCAGATAATAAGGATAGAGCTGTTGTATTAATGGATTTCTTATTCTCTGCAGCAGGTAAGAGAGCTAACGACTTCGTTACATCAGCTTACTGGGATACTGATTTCTTCAACTATTCTGGAGAATCTACACCTCAATTCAATGCTAAGACTAAGGAAATGATCGCAGCTTCTGGTGAAGACTTCTGGTCATTCTTAAGAGGTTACTTAGGATCAACTCATGGTATTGGTTATGTTCGTTCTAAGACAATCAACTACTTAGCTACAAATAAGTATGCTAAGATTGGTACAGCTAATATCGAAAGTGCAATCGCTTCTGGTGCTATTAAGTTAGCTACAGTTCAAAATGAAAACGCATGGGGTAACTCAGTTCCAAATGGTGTATTTACAGCAGTTTCTGATAAGACTTCATTCTCAGCAGTTACAGCATTCTTCAGTGCTGATAAGTTAGCTACATCAGCAATGGGTTGGACAAAGATCGTTGTTTCTCCAGCTGGTTCAATTGATGAAACTTCAACTACAACAATTGGTACAGATGCTAACAATGCTAACTATAGTTATGCAGATGTTATTACTCAAGCATTCACAACAAGAGTTACATCTTATGTTTATAACTATGTAGGTTCATATGATAATGGTTCATTATTACCTGAATATGCAAAATTAAATTAAAAAAAAGAATGTAAACATAATACTGGATAGCGGAATAATCCGCTATCCAGAAACTTATGTTTCTATGAGGAGGTATTAAAATGGCTAAAGAAAACAAATCTATTAACAAGTGGATTTTCTTTGCTTATGGTTTATTATTTGGTCTTATTCTAATATTTGGCCTATATTTCATGACTATGTATGCTAATACACATGTTATGTACACAATTTCAGATGCAGATGGTACTATTTCAATTTTAAAAACTTCATCACAATCAGTTGGTGGTACTCCAGTTGAAAATAGTGAAATATTTAAATACTTTGAGGAATTACCTAATAAACAAGCTTGGTGGAGCAGTATTTTTGGTTCTACAGGAAGTACCAATGCTTTAACTTTAGCAAGAAAGGTTTATCAATTCCAAATTAATGCCAGCTCATTTAATGATTTAATTATTATTTATGCAGTAGTTGGTCTACTTGCTTTTGGTTTATTATTAGTATTAGGAAATCATCAAAGAAAAGTATATTACATCAGTAATTTAGCTGGTGGTATTGCTATTCCAGTATTTATGATTATCTCATCAGTATTTATGATTATTAAGACAATTGTCTTAATGGCAGATTTTAATAAAAATCTTGAATTATATTGGGTTACAAATTATGCTGCTAACCAAGATATTGCTAATATCACAAAGGACAGTTTATTAATTAATATGGGTTCTTCAAAGAAAGAATTCTTATCTAATATGGGTACTTTCAATAATATAGTATTCGTTTTAGGAATTGTCTTATTTACTATTGTTATTTTATATTCTCTATGGTTAATAGCAACTGCTTTAATTAAATATAAAGCAACAGCTGAAAAGAGAGCAGAAGTTATTAAGAGGGCGGTGTTAAATAATGATTAATGAACAAGAAAACAAAGCTTCACTTGATAAAATGTCAGATCTTGAGTACGCTAAAAACGATACCGAGATGATGCGTTATAGAGTGAATGGTTTATCAAATAAATTAGGTTTATTAGGCATGGGTGCAAGTATATTTGCTTGTCTTGTTGCCTTAAACTCTTACAATCCAATGGATTTTACAGTATTATTAATTGTTTTAATTAACGTTGTTATCCTATTAGGCGGCTTCTTAGCTTGTGAAAGAGTTAAGTCTTATGTTGCTGGTGGTGGTATTGCGTTAGTTGTATTTAGTGGAATTAGTGTATTACGTATTTTCTGGATTCCATTAATTTTAGCATTCTCATATAAGAGCTATTTACAAGCATTTACTATTGATAGAGCAGATTTTGCTACATTAGAAGAATATAATGCTAAGGTTGCAGAAACTCAAACAGTTGCTTTATTCGGTGGAAACTGCAATAACTATTTAGCAGCTACTATTAGAAATAAAGATAGTTCAGAATATGCGATTGCATTCTTACCACAAAATGGTTATTTCAGAGCAATTTTCATTGCTACATTATTAGCTATATCAGTTGGTGCCTTCTTAGCAGGTGGTTTAATTGGTATCGCTAGAGCTAAGAAGTTAAATACTTACTTAGCAAGTATTAAAGCAAAGAATTAATAGGAGGTAGTTTTATATGGCTTCAAATGTAATTTTAAAAAATGTCAATAAGGTATATCCTAATGGATTCCATGCTGTTTATGATTTCAATATTGATATTGAAAAGGGCGAATTTATTGTTTTAGCTGGTCCTTCTGGATGTGGTAAGTCTACTACATTACGTATGGTTGCTGGTCTTGAAGAAATTTCTTCTGGTGATTTAGTTATTAATGGTAAAAAAGTTAATAACGTAGCACCTAAGGATAGAGATATCGCTATGGTATTCCAGAATTATGCCTTATATGCTCATATGACAGTATACCATAACATGGCATTCTCATTAACTATTAGAAAGGTTGACCCAGTAGAAATTCATGCTAGAGTTATGAAGGCTGCTGAAATCTTAGGTTTAATTCCTTATTTAAATAGAAAGCCTAAGCAGTTATCAGGTGGTCAGAGACAAAGAGTTGCACTTGGACGTGCAATCGTTCGTGACCCAGTTGTATTCTTACTAGATGAACCACTATCTAACCTAGATGCTAAGTTAAGAGGTTCAATGCGTAAAGAATTAATGCAGTTACATGAAAGATTAAATTCAACATTTATCTATGTAACACATGACCAAATCGAAGCTTTAACATTAGCTTCAAGAATCGTAGTTATGAAGGACGGTTACGTTCAACAAATCGCTACACCAAAGGAAATGTTTGATAATCCAGAAAACTTATTCGTTGCTGGTTTCATTGGAACACCTCCAATGAACTTCTTACATGGTTCTATTGATAATAATGGTGAATATTTTATTCATGAAAGTTCAGGATTAAAGTTCAAGTTAACTGATCATCAACAAGATATTATTGGTTCATATATTGGTAAGGAAGTTATTATGGCTACTAGACCAGAATATGTATTTATTGATGATTTACACTTAAAGCAAAATTCTGAAAATGTATTCGAATTCAACATTGATTATACTGAATATTTAGGTGCTTACCACCTATTATATGGTGCAATTGGTGAAGAAAATATTATTTCTAAGGTTTATACACGTCAGGAAATTGTTGATAAGAAGATTAAGGCATGCTTCGATATGAACAACGTACATTTCTTTGATATTGAAACTACAAAGAGAATTCGTTAATTAGGAGGCTGTTTTAGATGGAAGATAAGATTATTAATGAAGAGACTCAGAATGAATCATTAATTCAAGCTGACGCTTCAAGAGAAGTAAAAGATGAAGCAAAGAAGAATTTCTGGCAAATACTTTTAAGCTATATTAAGGGTATTGGATTTGACTTTATCCAATCATTCAAGTATAACAACATGAAGTTAGCTGGTTTATTAATTATAATTCCAGGTGCCATTTTCGGTTTCTTCTTATATTACCATTCAGTAGTAGTTAGATCTATGTCATTTACTTCTACATTAGGTACTAAGTATTATGGTACTCCAGATATCACTGGTTTATTATTATTCATAATGATGTTATTCGGCTTATTAAATATCTTTACTGGTTTCGGTCTTATGAGTAAGAAAAACCTAGGATCATTAATAGTAGTTGTATTTACTTCTACAATTATGGTTGCTTGTGGTATTGTTTATTTCATCCTTGTAAAGAATTATTTCCAAGGTGTAAATAACTATTTCGATCAATTAAATGCAAATATTGAAGCTTTAAAGGCAGCTGGTGTTGCTGAAGATAAAGCTACTGACTTAGCTAAGCAATTAGCTCTTGAAAGTACTTCTAAATATTTCATTTATGGTATCCCAATGTCTACTAAGACAGAATTTAGTAATAATTTCGTTATGTCATTAGGTTCTGTTGCTTTATGTATTGTTTGTGCAATTTTAGGTGTAGTTTTAGGCTTCATCAACTACGATAGAACTTGGGAAAAGGCAGATAGATAATAATGGGTAAGAAGAAAGTTCAAGATGAAAATATAGATATAAATGAATATAATCCATATGAAGTCGATAAGCTTTCAAAAATACCATCTGTTATAAAAATTATATTTTTAAAATACTGGGCAGCTGCGGCTGCCGTATTTTTTATGGTAGTTAGTAATTTTATTGTTGATTTCTCCACATTTGATGAAGCAGAAGTTGACAATTATAAATTAGATTTTGTTGTTATTTTATTAATTGCTTTAGGTTTAGCAGTTTTATTCATTGCTGCAATATGTCCTTTAGTTAAGTTAATGAACAATAGAAGAAATCCTACTTATAAATATAATATATTCAATTTAGGTGGACTTTGGAACTTATTATTTTACTTAGTATATATGTTTATTGTTTCATTTATTGTCTACATGATATATGCATTCACTTTTAGTGCGGGTTTAAGATTACCTAATTTATTTAGTGAAATAAATTATGGTATAGATCCATTCACATATGGTATTTTCTTTATTATCGTTGATGGAATTTTCGTTTTATTAAAGAATTTAATTTTATATATTTATCAACGTGTTTATTACCAATCACATATTAAAAAAGGAGCGGATGTACTTGTTTAATTTAATTTTTAAAAGCTCAACAAGCTTTTCATTTGAAATGGATAATAATGATATTGTTGTTACTAATCCATTTGATGTATATTTAAATAACGAATTAGTTTTAAATCAATTTAAAAATAATGTATTTTCATTATATAATTTATCACCTGACACAACTTATACTGTAAAAGTTAAGCAAGGCGATAAAGAACATAAATTAGAAGTTAAGACTGATTATGAATATGTTTGCTTAGATGTTAAGAGATTTGGTGCAGCAGGTGATGGTGTAACTAATGATACTGCAGCTATTCAAGCAGCAATCTTATCTTGTCCAGATAATGGTCGTGTTTTATTAGATGATGGTATTTTCTATACTGGTCCTTTATTCTTAAGAAGTAATATTACAATTGAAATTACAAAGACTGCAAAAATCTTAGGAGATACAGATAGATATCATTACCCAATATTACCTGGTATGACCTATACATCTGATGAAAAGGATGAATATAACCTAGGTTCTTGGGAAGGTAATCCATTATCTCATATGGCATCTATTATCACTGGTATAAATGTATGCAATGTTAAAATAATTGGTGAAGGTATAATTGATGAAAATGCTCAAAATTCTGATTGGTGGTCTGATCATCACAAGAAAGTTAGAGCATGGAGACCAAGAGGTGTTTTCTTAAATCATTGTGAGAATATCTCATTACAAGGTGTAACAGTTACTAATACACCTTCATGGAACTTACATCCATATTTCTCTAAGAATCTAAATTTCATTGATTTAAAGCTTATTAGCCCTAAGGATGCTCCAAACACAGATGGATGCGATCCTGAATCATGTGATGGCGTTAATATTATTGGTGTTTACTTCTCAGTTGGTGATGACTGTATAGCTATTAAGTCTGGAAAGATATTCATGGGAAGAAAATATAAGAAACCTAGTGAAAACTTCGTTATTAGAAACTGTTCATTCAATTTCGGACATGGTGCAATTGTATTAGGATCTGAAATGTCTGGCGGTATTAAGAATATTAACGTTTCTAGATGCTTCTTTAATTCTACTGATAGAGGCTTAAGAATTAAGACTAGAAGAGGTAGAGGTAAGGATGCAATTATTGATGGTATTACATTCCAAAACATTAAGATGGATAATGTATTAACACCATTAGTAATGAATATGTTCTATTTCTGTGATCCAGATGGACATACAGAATATGTATATTCAAAGGAAAAATTACCTGTAGATGATAGAACTCCTTATTTAGGTAAGTTCGTATTTAAGGATATTGAATGTGATAATGTTAATGCGGCAGCAGGATGCTTCTATGGTTTACCTGAACAGCCAATTAAATCTATTACAATTGATAATGTATCCTTCAAATATGCTAAAAATCCAAAGGCTTCAAGACCAGCTATGATGGATGGACTAGAAGAAATGGTAGGTAGAGGTGTTGTTTGTGCTTATGTTGATGAGGTTATATTAAAGAATGTAACTTTTGAAGGCTTAAAGAACGAACAATATGAATTTACTGCAGTTAACAAGATAGTTAAATAAACGTTCAAGGTGGAACAAATATAGTGATATTGTATCATTATGTTGTCCCACCTTTTTTCGTTAGCGTTTTCATTGCATAAAAAATTACAAGAATAATTATTTTATGTTATACTTAATTTGGATTTTTATATATAAAGGAGGATTTTTATGAAAATTTCAATTGGTTGTGATCACTCAGCTTTAGAACTTAAGAATGTTTTAGTTGAATATCTTAAGGAAAAAGGACATGAGGTTTCAGATAAAGGAACTTTTACAAAGGATTCTTGTGATTATACTGATTATGGATATCAGGTTGCAAAAGACATTAAGGATGGTAAGGCAGATAGAGGTATCGTTATTTGCTTCACAGGTATTGGTATGTCAATGATTGCTAATAAGGTTAAGGGCGTAAGATGTGCTTTATGTGGTTCTAAGGATGCTGCAGAATTAACAAGACAGCATAATGATTCTAACTGTTTAGCATTATCTGCTAAATATACAGGTTATGCATTAGCAAAGGAAATTGTTGATGTATGGCTAAATACTGAATTTTCTAATGGTGTAAGACATATTAGAAGATTAGAAAAAATGGCAGAATACGAAAAAGAATTTTAAAAGGAGCAATGTAGATGAAGCTAGGTGAATTAGGTAAGCTTTATTCAGTTGGTACACAAGGTGTATTTTCATTAGTTGCATTTACAGGTATTGGCTTTTTTATTGGCTGGAATATTAATAAGGATTCACCTTGGCCAGCAATTTGTGCTGTTATTGGCGCAATAATTGGTACAATATGTTTAGTTTCATATTTGCTATATTTTATAAAATTATTAGATGAAAGAAGAAAACGTAAGAAAGAGGAAGAACAACATGAAAATGACACGAGAAATGTTGATTAATTTCATAGTCGTTCCTATCACCCTTCTTCTAGTTTTAACTGTAACAATAATATTGTTAGTAGTAACTCCTAAGGAAATGAATTTATGGAGATATTACTTAATTGGTTCTATGTTAGGTCTTATGACCCATGGAATGATGGTAAAGCAAAATGCTAGAATATCTAGATTAACAAAAGCAGACCCACTATTCTCCCCTAAAAAATCGGCGAGATTATGGTTTATGCTAAGAATGTTTTTAGTAGCATCAATATTAGTTATTTGCGCATTAATTGCTAAGTTCTATGAAGAATCATCAACAGAAACATTAGTTATTAAGCTTATTGTTGCATTAGCTGGTTATATGACATTAAAAATTGTCTTTATAACTACAACAGTAATATTCTTATTAAAAGATAATTCTAAAAATGATAATCCTAATGCAATGGAAGATAATTCCAAAATGGATCCTATAGAAATGGCATCTAAGCATAAGGCACCAATGAAATTAAGTAGTGCTGAAGAAAAGGAATTAAAAGAAAAAGAATTATTAGATAATAGTAAGAAGGAAGGTGAAATAGAATGATATTAGATAGTTGCTTACTAAATAATGTAGTTGATGTAACAACGACTACTGAAGAATTAACTGTAAGCACTGATGGTAGTAGCAATGTTATTTATAACCTATACGCACCAGGTCCTATATTTTCAACAATAGTAATTACATTAGCATTAATAATTGCATTTGTTGTTATATATTTCTTCTTGAGGAAAGTAGATCCTCTAAAGAAGACACCAATGTGGTTGGTACCTATGATGTGGATAGTTGACTTAATTAATGGTTTAGTTAAGGAAAACATTGGTAAGCGATGGAAAGCATATGCTCCATGGTTCTTAACCATTGCAGTATTCTTGTTTTTCTCGAATATTTCGTCAATATTCTTACTTGATAATCCAACAAGTTATTTAGTTGTTACATTTACTCTGGCTATGACATCATTTGTAATAATCCAGGGCTCAGGTATTGTATCTAAGGGAATTGGAGGATGGTTAAAAGGATTTATGGATCCTATTCCAATTATGCTTCCAATGAATATCGTAAGTGAACTTGCATTCCCAGTTTCACTTTCCCTACGTTTATTTGGTAACATAACATCAGGCGCTGTTATATCAGGACTTATAAAAGGTGCCTTAGGTTATTATTCAATTATAGTAATGCCATTTATTAATTTATTATTTGATTTAGCATTCGGTATAATTCAGGTAGTAGTATTTGTTATGTTAAGTGTTGTAAACACATCACAAAAAATTGATGATAGTGAAAAAATATATTAAAAAATAAAGGAGAAGAAAAAATATGAATTTCATGATGATTTTAACAAACTTATTAGTATTCCTTGAGACAACAGGTAATATGGAAAATGGTTTAAGAGGAATTGGTGCTGGTATCGCCGTATTAACTGGTTTCGGTTCTGGTATTGGTGAAGGTAGTGTTGCTGCTCATGCAATGGACGCAATCGCTCGTCAACCAGAAATGGCATCAAAGATTACAATGACAATGTTAATTGGTCAGGCTGTTGCTGAAACAACAGGTCTTTACGGTCTAGTTATTGCTATTCTATTAGTAATGTAATTTAAGAAGTAGTATTTAGATTTTAAAGAAGGGAACTACATAATTGTAGTAGTGTGAATATTTATGTTTTTAGATTTAGCATCTGCAATTGCAGAAATTAGCGCAAATATTGCAACACTTTTAGGCCCACTTAACGGATTTAGTTTTGAATGGAAGTATGGAATAGATGTTATTATTCAGCTTTCATCAACAATCATATTATTCTTAGTAATTCGCTTTTTATTCTGGAAGCCAATTACTAAAATTCTTGAATCAAGAAGAGCTGCAATCGATAAGGAATTAGCTGATGCAGAAGAAGCAAAGAAAAATGCTTTTGAAGTTGAAAGTGAAGTACAAGAAGAACTTGCATCTGCTAAACAGCAAGTAAAGGATATGCTACTAAAGGCAGAAAAGGATGCAGGTAAGCGTGCATCTGAAATAATTGAAGCTGCTCAAAAGGAAGCACAATTAAGAAGAAATAATCTTGAGGCTGAGCTTGAACAAGAAAGAAAGAGCATGGAAGATGATATTAAGAAGGAAATTGTTGATATTGCATTCCAGGCTGCAGAAAAGATTGTTGGTAGAGAAGTTAACCGTGATAAGTATTTCGATGTAGTAGATGAAATATTAAAGGGGGCTAACTAGTGGTTTCAGCAGAATACGCAAAAGCATTATATGAATTAAGTGTAGAAGAAAATAATGTTACTAATATGCAAGAAGAACTTACTGCAGTATATAGAACTGCATATAAGGATTCAGATTGTTATAATGTAATGACTTCTCCATTTATTGCAAAAAAGAATAAAAAAGAAATATTAGATAATGTATATAAAGGAAAAATATCTGATACATTACTTAAGTTCTTATATGTGCTTATTGACCACGATAGATTTAGCTTATTAAGACAAATCAGAAAAGAGTTTGAAAAAAACATTAGAGAAGAAAACAAGATTCTTAAGGTAGTTGTAAAGTCTGTTAGAGCTTTAACTCAAGAGGAACTTGAAAGCATTCGTGCATCTTTAAAGCACAAATATGTAAAAGAAACTCTAGAAATAGAGAATATTATTGATGAAGATATTTTAGGTGGCTTACAAGTTATAATTGATGATGAGGTTATCGATTATACATTAAAGGCTAGCTTAAAAAGACTAAAAGAGTCTATATAGGAGGGAAAAATCGATGGCAAATATCAATTTATCAGAGATTTCAAGCCTTATTAAAGAACAAATTAAGGCTTATAAAGATGATATTCAAACAGAAAACGTCGGTCGTGTTGTTGAAGTTGGCGATGGTATTGCAATCGTACATGGCTTAAACAAGGCGATGTCATCTGAATTACTTGTGTTCCCTAACGAAGTATATGGTATGGTACAAAACCTTGAAGAGGATCAGGTAGGTGTAATTTTACTTGGTGATTCTGTTAAGGTTAAGGAAGGCGATATTGTTAAATGTACAGGAAGAATTCTTGAAGTTCCTGTAGGAGAACAATTCTTAGGAAGAGTTGTTAATCCATTAGGCCAAGCTATTGATGGATTAGGAACAATTAAGTCTTCAAATTATCGTCCAATTGAAGTTAAGGCAACAGGTGTTATGGATCGTTCACCTGTTAATGAACCATTACAAACAGGTATTAAGGTTTTGGATGCGTTAGTACCTATTGGAAAAGGTCAACGTGAATTAATCATTGGTGACCGTCAAACAGGAAAAACATCAATTGCAGTAGATACAATTCTTAACCAGAAGGATAAGGATGTAATCTGTGTTTATGTTGCAATTGGTCAAAAGGAATCTACAGTATTAAATGTTTATGAAACATTAAAAGAAAAAGATGCAATGAAATATACAATTATTGTTTCTGCATCTTCATCTAACCCTGCTCCAATGCTATATTTAGCACCATATAGTGGTGTTTCTATGGCTGAATATTTTATGCTTCAGGGTAAGGATGTATTAATCGTTTACGATGATTTATCTAAGCACGCTGTTGCATATCGTGAAATGTCACTATTATTACATAGACCACCAGGACGTGAAGCATATCCAGGTGATGTATTCTATCTACATTCAAGATTACTTGAACGTGCAGCTAAGTTAAATGAAGAATTAGGTGGCGGTTCTATTACAGCCCTACCTATCATTGAAACTCAAGCTGGTGATATTTCAGCATATATTCCTACAAACGTAATTTCAATTACAGATGGACAAATTTTCTTACAGTCTGATTACTTCTATAAGGGTATTAGACCAGCTATTAATGCCGGACTTTCAGTATCACGTGTTGGTGGTGCTGCACAAACTAAGGCTGTTAAGAAGGTATCTGGTACACTAAGACTTGATTTAGCAGCTTACCATGAACTTGAATCTTTTGCTCAATTTGGTTCTGACCTTGATGCATCAACTAAGGCTAGACTTGAAAGAGGTAAGAGAACTGAGGAAGTTTTAAAGCAGGGATTACATGAATCATTAACTATGGAAGAAGAAGCAATGATTCTTTATAGCTTAACTCATGGATTCTTAGATGATGTTAAGATTGAAGATGTTCAAAGATTTGAGTCTAACTTAATTTCTGACTTAAAATCTAATGATCTAGGAAAAGAAATTGCTGATGAATTACGTAACACAAAAGCATTACCTGATTCATCTAAGTTAGATAATTATTTAGTAGATTTTAAGAAACGTTTAATGTAGGAGGATTTCTTATGGCAAATTCACTACGTGAGGTAAAAGCAAGAATTAATTCTACTAGATCTACAGCACAAATTACTAAGGCTATGCATATGGTTTCTCAGTCAAAGGTTAAAGTAGCTGAGAAAACATATAAGTCTTATCAGGAATTTATGTCTAATGTTTCTTCAATGGTAAAAAGAATTCTTGGTACAGCAGAAAATGAGGTAAGACATCAATTGCTTATACCAAGAGAAGTTAAAAAAACTGCATATTTTATCATTACATCTGACCGTGGTCTTGCAGGTGCCTATAATTCTTCAGTTGAAAAAGAACTTGAAAGATTAGTTAAGGAATCTAATGGTAATTGTTTATGTGGCGCAATAGGTCGTCAAGGATACAATTTTATTAAAAGAAAAGGCTATGAGCTTATTAATGATGAAATAGTATATTCAAGAGATGATGTAATGTTTGTTGACATTGCACCTCTTGCAAAGAAGTTTATAAAGCTTTATTTAAGTGGAGAAATTGATAAACTAGTAGTAGTTTATAATCATTACGTAAATACCTTAACTCAAGAAGTAGTATTACAGCAGGTATTGCCTATTAATCCTGATACAATTAATGTAGTTGAGGATGTTAATACAAATGTTGTATATTCATATGAGTCTGGTGTTTCAAGAACAATAGATTTAATATTACCTATGTACGTTGAAGATTTAATTTACGCTTTAATTTTAGATGCTAAAACATCAGAGCATGCATCTAGAATGAATTCAATGCGTAATGCAACTGATAACGCAGAAGAGGTAATAGGAAAATTACAGTTATTATATAATAGAGCCCGTCAAAGTGTTGTTACAACAGAGTTAATTGATATTATTGGCGGAGCTAATGCGATAGGAGGCGACAAATAATGTTTGGTAAGATTATCGAAGTTAAGGGACCAGTTATTGATGTAATCTTTGAAGATGGACTTCCTCAAATTAATGAAGCATTAAAGGTTAACATTAAGGCAGAAGAAAACAATGGATTCCCTATTAATCTAACATTAGAGGTTGCTCTTCATGTTGGCGGCGGAAAGGTACGCTGCATTGCGATGGATTCTACAGATGGTTTAGTACGTGGAATGAAGGTTGAGGCAACAGGTGCTCCAATTTCTGTTCCTGTAGGTGAGGCCACATTAGGTAGAGTATTTAACGTATTAGGTGAGCCTATTGATAGAAAAGGTGAGCTTAAGGATTGTAAGAAGCTACCTATTCATAGAGATGCACCAAAGCTTGAAGAGTTATCACCAAAGGTAGAAATTTTTGAAACAGGTATCAAGGTTATTGACTTACTAGCACCATATATTAAGGGTGGTAAGATTGGTCTATTCGGTGGTGCCGGTGTAGGAAAAACAGTATTAATTCAGGAATTAATTCATAATGTTGCGCAAGAACATGATGGTATTTCTGTATTCACAGGTGTAGGTGAACGTACACGTGAAGGTAACGATTTATATAAAGAAATGACTGAATCTGGAGTTATAAATAAGACAGCCATGGTATTTGGTCAGATGAATGAACCACCTGGAGCTCGTATGAGAGTTGCATTAACAGGATTAACTATGGCAGAAAACTTCCGTGATCAGGAACATCAGGATGTATTATTATTCATT
>JAEELJ010000033.1 GCA_016288855.1 Acholeplasmatales bacterium | reverse complement strand
TGTTATACCTCACTATATTTTACTACAGAAAGCTAATATATTTAATTAAGTGGCTCTATTCCTGTGAACAGGTGGCTCTATTCGAGCGTATCGGTGGCTCTCAAAGAGCGTATCGCGTGCGCTCACATCGCGTAATAATCAATATACTTTAATATTATAATTATATGCTTTAGGAAGTAGGATAGATAAATTATTTTTAAAACTATAATCACAAAAATATATTTCATTAATATTATATTCCTTAGCAAATTCTAAATATGTATCTATATCTAGATTCTTATCCCACCACCAAGTGCCAAAGCTATTATTTATATTTTCTTCATTAGTAGTTTTGGTATTATTAATAATTTTACAAGAAGATAAGAATAATATTATGAATATAAAATTAAATATTAATAATAGTTTTTTCATAGCATCACCTAAATTTTATTATATTAGCTAATATAGTAGTTGAAAAGTATATTTTATAAAATTAAAATTAAATTAATGATTATTTGGGTGGTGAATTTATGAAAACAATATTTATTTATTATTCTTATAGTGGAAATGGTGATGTAGTTGCTGATTTTTTAAAAGAAAAAGATATTGATATAAGAAAAGTAGAATCTAATTATAAATTAAGTAATATTTTATTCTTTCAAATGATGAAGGGTGGATTTGATGCTGCAAGAAAGAAAAAGCCTAAGCTTATTAATTATGATAATAATATAGAAGAATATGATCATATAATAATAGGCACTCCTATATGGAATTCTAGGCTTGCGCCAGTATGTAATTCTATATTAGATAAAACAGATCTTTCTAATAAGAAAATAACTTTTATATTATATAGTGGTAGTGGAGAAGCAAAGAATGCATATAAGAGATTAAAAGCTTCATATCAGAATTCAAATATTATTATATTGAAGCAACCAAAGAAATATAAAGAAGAATTAGAAAAATTAAAAGAATTATAAAATGTGTTTTATGGATGTTAGTAGTGATTATGGTATTTATATTCCTAAGTCTATAAATGATATAATATATGGCTTAGATTATAAAATAGATAAAGTTGGTCTAAGTGATTCAACAGTTTTTATATCTATGTTATAATTAATTTATATTTTCTATTACTATTGTTATATAAAATATAATTGTATATTATTGTATACAATAGTATAATATCAAATGAGGTGGTTTTATGGCTCAATTGAAATGTAAAATGTGTGGTGCTGCAATTGAAGTAAATAAAGGGGATAAGACAATTACTTGTGATTATTGTGGAAGCTTACAAACAGTGCCACAATTTATTGATGATGCAAAAATTAATTCTTTGCATAATCGTGCAAATACACTACGCTTAAAAAATGAATTTGATAAAGCTATTCTAACTTACGAGAATTTAGTTAATGAAAACCCTCGTGATGCAGAAGCACACTTTGGACTATTATTATCTAGATATGGAATAGAATATGTAGATGATAAAAAAACAGGTGAAAAAATTCCTACATGTCATAGAACATTATATAAATCTATATTTGATGATATTGATTATAAGGCAGCAATTGAAAATAGTGATGTAATATCACAAAGATTATATCAAGAAGAAGCTACAAAAATAGATAAGCTTCAAAAAGAGATTATTCATTTAATGCAAAATGAAAATCCTTATGACATTTTTATTTGTTATAAGGAAAATGATGAAGATAATAAAAGAACAAGAGATTCAGTTATAGCTCAAGAATTATATGATGAATTAACTAAAAAGGATTATAAGGTTTTCTTTTCTAAGATAACCCTAGAATCTAAATTAGGTAGTCAATATGAACCATATATATTTAGTGCATTAAATACAGCTAAGGTAATGATTGTAATAGGCACTAAGCCTGAATATTTCAATTCAGTATGGGTAAGAAACGAATGGAGTCGTTTCTTAAGCATTATGAATGATTCTAAAGAAAAGAAATATTTAATACCATGTTATAAAGATATGGATATATATGACCTACCAAATGAGCTTATTGATTTCCAAGCACAGGATATGAACAAGCTTGGCTTCCTACAAGATATATTAAGAGGACTTGATAAGATATTTGGTAAGGATGTTTTGAAAAAAGAAAAAACTACACCAGTTTTATCAGAAGTAGATCCAATGCTTGAAAGAGCACTATTATTAATAAGCGATGGTGAATATAAAAAAGCTTCAAGCATAATTGATAATGTATTAAATAAAGAACCAAAAAATGCAAAAGCTTATTTATACTTATATTTAGCTGATACTAATTCTTCAAGCATAAATGAATTATCAAAGAAATATAATGAGCCTGAAAATAATTATAATTATAAAAGATTCTTAAAATATGCTGATGAGAGCTTTAAGAATTCTATATTAGATAGAATATATTCAATCATTTATAATAATGCAAAATCATTATATGAAAAAGGTAGATATGAAGATGCAATTGTGCAAGCATCTAGAATAAAAAGCTATGAAAAAGCAACTATTTTATTAAATGATATTTATACTGCACAAAAGAAAAAAGAAGAAGATGAAGCAATGCAATTTGTTGAAAAAGAATATCAAATGGCTATTGTAGATATTAATAATAAGGCATATTATGCAGCTCGTAAGCTTCTAAAAAATATAACTTTTTATAAGGATGTAAAGGACTTATTAACAGAGGTTGAATATCAAATCGCAATAGATTTATATAAAAGCAAAAAATATAGGGAAGCATTGGTATTTTTTGAAAAATACCCAACATATAAATCTTCTAATAAATATCAGGATGATTGTAATTTTAAATTACATTTGTTTAATTCTAGATATATGTTTTATTACATAATTACATCTGTGTTTTATGGAGTATCATTATTCCTTATAATGACATATTCATTTAAAAGTTCAGTTTTAGATAATTTTAAAGTTTATTCCATTTTGCCATTACTTATTTTAATTGCTATTCATGCATTATATTTTGTCTTAAGATGTAGGGAACAAAGTATTGCATATTACTTAATGTATTTATTTATAAGTGTGATGTTCATAATACTTGCATTATTATTAAAATATGAAAATGGTATATTGCCAGTTATGATAGTAATTGTAAAAGTATTTTTATTTATTTCGATCGTTATTATGTGGGCAGTTTCATTTACATTATTCAATAAACTAATAGATAAAATAATAATATCAGGTATTTCTATATTAAATATGATTTTTTTAATTGTATTTTTTGTTTCATTTATATCTACATTTTAAACGGCATGCGTGCCGTTTTTTTCTTTTCTCTTTCGTAAGTTTTAAAATCTATGTTATAATGGTTTTAGCATTGAAAAATCCATTAAAATCTATTACGCAACCAAAAGTTGCCTAATTTGAAAACTAGAATTGGTAGTAGAAACCAGCAGTTTTTAATAGAATTAGGCTGAAGTTAGGAGGAATAGCGTATGACAATAGAAGTCGCAAATAAATTAGTAAAATTAAGAAAAGAAAATGGTTTATCACAAGAGGAGTTAGCATCAAAGCTAGGTATATCAAGACAGGCTGTATCTAAGTGGGAAAGAGCGGAAGCATCTCCTGATACAGATAATCTAATATGTCTTGCAAAGCTTTATAATGTATCTTTAGATGATTTATTAAAAACTGATGATACAATAGAAGATATTAAAGAGGATCAGTTATTAAAGAGTGAACCTAATGAAGAGCATGTTAAGGTTAATGGAGAGGATATAGTTATTAATACATCTAATGGGGAAGAGGTTTTAATTACAGGTGATAATATTAAAGTAGAAAAAGATGGTAAGATTAAATATATTAAATCTACTGAAGCTAAAAAGGAAGCTAGAGTTGCAACTATAGTATGTAGTAGCGTAATGCTTATATCTTTAATATTATATGTATTATTATCAGTATTCGTTAGTGAAACATTTTGGGGCTGGCTATGGGTTGCTTTACTAGTTGGTCCTGTAGTATCATCTATTATAGATATGATTTATTATAAGAATTTAAAAAAGCTAAATATAGTATTTATTGCAATAATAATATATATTCCATTAGGAATGCTAAAGGGATTATGGCATCCAGCTTGGGTTGTATTCTTACTAATTCCTGCGTATTATATTTTTGCAGGTATTGTTAATAATGTATTTGGCATTAAAGATGATGATGACGAAGAAGATGAAGATGAAGAAGATGAAGATTAATAGGGAGTAATATGAAAATAGTAAAGCCAAAGATAACATTTTTAGAAAGAATGGAGTTATCTAAAATAATTGAAGTTGATGAATATTATAATAAAGAGGTTGTAAATGATATAAAAGAAGATATATTAATATCTAATAAAATATTTTCTTCTTGTGTATTTGAAGGTATATCATTTGCAAAAATAAAGCTAGATAGTGTATGCTTTATCGATTGTAGATTTGCAAATTGTGATTTATCAAATCTAGATTTAAGCCAGGTTGATTTAACTAGATGCTCTATTATGACATCTAAGCTTTCTGGTGTATCATTTCATAAATCAATATTAAAGGATATTAGTATTGTTGAATCTAATGCTTCATATATTGATTTTAGTGATGCAATAATATCAAATACACAATTTATAGACACTAAAATGATTGATTCAGTATTTACAAATTCTACTTTAAAAAATGTAATATTTGACAACGTAGATTTATCTAAGACTGACTTTACTTATGTAGAACATGACAAAATAGATTTATCAACATCTAGAATTGATTCAGTAAGATTTGACTTAAAAAGCTTAAAAGGCTTAACTGTATCTAATGAAGGTGCAGTAATTATTACAGAAATGCTAGGTGTAAAAGTTAAATAGTTTATTAAAGCTTGAAGCAATGCTTCAGGCTTTTTAAATCTTTATTTTTATAATCAAAAATGTTAAAATGACTTATAGTATGTGAGGTAATATTATGTGGTTAGAACAAATATCAATGATTGAAGGTATATTGGGGTACCAATTTGATAATAAGAATTTATTAGAAAAAGCATTTACTAATGAAAGTGATGATATAGATACTAATAAATCATTTGAGTTACTTGGTAAAAACTATTTAAGCTTTGGAATATTAGATATACTATATAATGAATTAGCATTCGTTAATGATGATAATGAATTTATTACTAATTTAGATGAAGAATCTTATCTTAAATTATCTAAAGAATTAATTAGTAATGATAATATTAATGATTTTATTATTAATAATGAATTAGATAAATTCCTATCTAATAAAGATAATAAAGAAGAAACTAATTGTAACCTTTATTATGCATTATTAGGATCTATTTTAATTGATTCTAGAAGTGATACTTCTTTAGTTAAGAATGTTATTATTAAAACATTAGATTTATATAATAATATTGGATTAAAGCTTGATAATGATGATAATTACATTAAAAGAGTATCTGAATGGTGTTTAAAGAAGCATGAAATAGATAATGAATATCATATATATAAAACAATAGACTATAAGGCTTTAAATGTAATTAATTCTGATAATTCAAATTTTGATATTTCAGTTGAGCTTGCAATGCCTGGGGTTGATGGAGTATTTTTAGCAAAGGAAAGAAGTATTACTCTTGCAAAGCTTAAGGTAGCATCTATTGCTTATAATTATTTAAAAGAAAATGATATGCTAATAACATATAAGGATGAGGTTGGATCCCCAGACCTAGAAAGATGTATTAACCAGCTTCAGGAATTACATGATAAGGGTTATATTGGAGAGGTTGAATATAAGATTAATCAAAAATATAATTCTAAGGGTGAGGTTATATGGAAATGTAGATGTATGCTTGAAGGCTCTAATAAGACATTTACATGTGAGGATATATCTAAAAAGGTAGCTAAAAGAAATACAGCATTTGATATGCTAAAATATGTATTTTCTTTAGAAGAAAAATAGTATTTATAAAAATAAGAAAGAATGGTGAAGTTCTTTCTTATTTTTTCTTTATTAATATTTGTAATGTAGTATAATTATATTGTTTTATTGAGTTATTGGAGTTAAATTTTAGGAGGTAATTATGAACAATAAATGGAATTTAAAATTAATATATGAAACTGAAGAGGATTTTAATAATGATTTAAATAAGTGCCTAGATTATGTTTCAAAAATTGAAGGATTAAAAGGTAAGCTTAATAACAATGTAGATATTAAGAAATATTTTTCTTTAAATAAAGAATTAGATCAATTATTATCTAAGGTATTTTCATATGCTTCACAGTCTCATCATTTAAATCAAAAAGAGGTTAGTGCTGCAAAAAGATATCAACTAGTTTATCAAAAGTATTTAGAGGCTGTATCTAGATTATCATTTGTTGAACCAGAATTATTACAAAATAAATATGAAGACTTAATGGCTTTATGTGATAGTGATAGTGATGTTGCAAATTCTAGATTCATGATTCAAAAATTATTTAAAAGACAAAGCCATGTCTTAGATGTTAAAACAGAAGGTGTTATGGCTTTATACAATGATGCTACTACAGGATATCAAAATCTATATAGTGCATTATGTGAACAGGATTCAACACCTAAGAAGGTTACATTAACTAGTGGTAAGGAAGTTTTAGTTTCTCACGCAACATATACATCTCTACTTCAAAGCCTTGAAAGCCAAGAGGATAGAAGAATTGTTTTTGAAGCATTATATTCATATTATGATACTCATAAGCATACCTTATCAGGTATTTATAAGGGTATTATGGCTGGTGAGAATGCTGAAAGAATTAATAGAGGGTATAATACTACCCTAGATATGTTCTTAGATTCTAATGATATTAATACAGATGTATTTAAATCTTTAATTGATGTTGCATCTAATGATAATGAAGCTATTAAGCGTTATTATAATTTAAGAAAGAATTATTTTAAATTAGATAATTTATATACATATGACCGTTTCTTACAATTTAGAAAGACTGATATTAATTTCACATATGAAAAGCAAAAGGAATTAGTATTAGAAGCTGATAAGGAATTAGGTAGCGATTATTATAATAAAGCATGCAAGGTTTTAGAGGATGGTAGAGTTGATGTTGAACCATGTGATGGTAAATATAATGGTGCATATTCAACACACATCTATGATAAGGGAACATTTATTTTATTAAATAATACAAACAACCTAGAATCAGCATTCACTCTAGCTCATGAGGCAGGACATTCAATACACTCTATGTATTCAATTGAAGCACAGCCTTATGAAACACATGATTATGTTATTTTCGTTGCTGAGGTTGCATCTACATTCAATGAAGCTAGATTCTTAGAATACATGTTAAAAAATACTAAGAATAAGGATGAAAGAATTGTTTTATTACAAAAAGCAATTGATAATTTAATTGCAACATTCTATCGTCAGGCTTTATTTGCACATTATGAATATTTAGCTCATGAAAAGTATGAAGCTGGTGAAGTAATTGATGAAGAAGTATTATCTAATATAATGAAGGATTTATATAAGAAATACTATGGACTTGATCTATCTAAGGAAGAATTAACTAAATATGTATGGGCATATATCCCACATCTATTTAGAAGTCCATTCTATGTATACCAATATGCAACAAGCTACGCTGCATCAGCATTAATCTATGAAAAGGTATCTAATGGAGATAAGGAGCAATTTGATAAATATATTAATTTATTAAAGAGTGGTGGAAAGAATTACCCAGTTAAATTATTACAAGAAGCAGGTGTTGATTTAACTAAACCTGATGCTTTCCGTGCTGTCGCAAGAAAGCTAGATTCACTTGTTACATTACTTGAAAATGAATTAAAGTAAATATTAACTAAGATGTCATAATTTTATGGCATCTTTTTTATAAATTGTAAGCATGATTTAATAATCCAGTTCGGTTAGAAAAAATATCCCCTGAATAATAAGTATATGTCAGATAATTAGATGAAAATTCAACTGTTCGGAAAAACCGAACAGTTACTAATAGTGAAAAATACTATAATGTTAAATATCATTTCGTTTTACAGTATGTATTTTATTTTAAAAAATAAAAATGATGAAAACATTTAATCTATTTGAAAAATAAAAATTAATTTGTTAATATAAGTAATTGTGATATAATAGTCTTAAAAGTTTTTTATGAGGTATATTTAATTATGAGAAAATGTGTTCAAAAAGCACTAGAAACTGAATATAATACTTCAATGTATAAAAAGAAGCCTTTGTTTGATTTCGTTAAAAGATTTTTTGATATCATTTTATCATTAACTGCAATTCTTTTATTATCATGGTTATTAATCATTTTAGCTATATTAGTTAAATGCTCTTCTAAAGGCCCTGTATTCTATGGACATAGTAGAGTTGGTAAGAATGGTAAGATGTTTAAGGTATTAAAATTCCGTTCTATGAAAAACGAAAATAGACCTTTAGAAGAAATATTCACTCCAGAGCAAATGGAAGAATGGAAGCGTGACTTTAAGGTTATTAATGACCCAAGAGTTACAAAGGTTGGTAAGTTCTTAAGAAAAACATCTCTTGATGAATTACCTCAATTATTTAATATATTCTTAGGACAAATGTCTATTGTTGGTTGGCGTCCTATACTACCAGAAGAATTAGAGCGTTATGGTGAAAATAAAGACCTATTAACTAAGGTAAAGCCAGGCTTAACAGGCTTCTGGGCAGCAAATGGTAGAAGTAATACTACATATGATGATAGAATTAAGCTTGAATTATATTATTCAGTTAAAAGAAGTATGTGGTTAGATATAAGAATTATATGGTGGACTGCGATAGGAGTCCTAAAGCATGAAGGTGCTGAATAAAAGGAGATTTTATCTCCTTTTTTTTTAAAATAAAAAAACCTTCATGGCATTCCATGAAGGTAATTACTAGCTACTACGCTTTTTATTTCTCATATTAACAATCATACAGCTTAATTTAGTAGAAGTTAAGAATAATTTTATTCTTAGCTTTTCTTTTTTAGGCGCATATTTATTAATATATGATTTATGATTCTTTATCCAAACTTTATTCTCTTTAATTAAAGATTTATAATTATCATATTTAAAATTATAATAATGCTCTGAAAGACCTAGTCTTGCGTGTGCTCCTTGGATTACTGCAAGGGCATATAGCTTCTCATCAAATTTTAATAATTCTTGAACTTTTTGATAAGCAGGGATTGATGTTTCAACTCTTTTAATAAAACTTGAATTTTTAACCCTTAGGGCACTATTAGCATGAATTATATAATGATAATAAGGTTTATTTACATGAACAGCTTTTAATATGTTTAAGGAATATGTTACTGCAAATAATGTATCTTCAGCAACATGTATATTTTTATCAAATAATATATTGTTTTCTTTAATAATAGAAGACTTATATATCTTATTCCAAATAACACAATTGAAATATGATATATCTACTATTTTTTCAATATATCCACTCTTATTATAAGTTGTAACTAAATCTTCGCCAATAATACATCTATCTTCTAAATGGGTTTTTTCGTTATCAATAGATATACCAAAAGATACTAAATCAGCACCCTCATCTAAATAGTTCATTAATTCGTTATAGCATGGATCAATATAATCATCTGAATCGACGAATGTAATATATTTAGAATCTGATGCTAAAATACCTTGGTTTCTAGCATTAGAAACTCCACCATTTTCAATGTGAATAACTTTAATAATATCAGATTGATATTTATCACATTCTTGGCTTGAGCCATCTGTGGAACCATCATCTACAATAATTACTTCATAATCATCTAACTTTTGTGCTTCAATAGATTTTAAGCACTTTTCTAAATATTTAGAAGTATTATAAACAGGAATGATAATTGCTAGCTTTTTCATTAAAAATTCCCCCTTTTAAGAATTAGTTTTCTTTATTTTCTAGTTCTTGATCATTTTTCTTATGTAATTTAGAAAGAACCATTTTGATTCCAGTAAATAACATTTCATCTCTTAATATTAATGTAACTATGAAATATATAGCCATACCAATTAAAACTAATATAATTGTTGATATAGGTCTTGTTGGAAAATATCCTTCTATTAGGAATAGAACAACACCCATTATGATACCTGCAATTACATTTTTCCAGCCACAAAGTAAAGCTTTCTTAATTGATATATCATGTCTTATTATAAATAAATCTACAAAAAGAATAACAAATTCACCGATAACAGATGCAATAACAGCACCAATTGTACCAACAGTAATTAATAATATTATTGTTAAAGTTAAATTGAATACTGTACCAATAAGAATTGATATAGTATATTCCTTATCTCTTCCGGTTGGAATTAAATATTGTACACCAATAACATTTGATAAACCCATTGCAAGTGCGATAGGTGAGAATGTAATCATTAATTGTATTACAGGCTCATAGCCCTTACCAAAATACCATTCATTTAAATTTCTTGATATTGCCGCAAGACCTATTGCTAGAGGTATTGCTAAGAACCAAACGAATTTAAATGAGAAATAAACATTATTTAATAATTGTTTAATATTACCATGACTAAATTCCTTACTATTTCTTGGAATCATAACAACACCAAGACAAGTAATAATAGTTAAAGGAATTTTAATTAATTTTTCAGCTTGCTCATAATATCCATTTTGGACATCTGACATTTTCTTAATCTCTATTGTTACAACACTAACTCCGTCTTTAAAAACAGTTACAGCCTCTTCATATGTACCAGGAATTAATAAACCAATCAATGTTTTATCTAATATGGTATATAAACTCATTACAAGTGATGGAATAAATAATCCCATAATTGGTAAGAAGTGATGCATTGGGTGGATATCTTTAATCTTTACCTTTGTTATATATTTAGGCATTGCAAGGCATAAAATAATATATGATAGAAGTAGGACACCACCATTATTAATTAAACAATAAAGCCATAAGTCAGATGGTTTTTTAACAAATAAAAATATTAATACAACAGCTACTATTTTTACAATAAAGCTTCTTAATACTAAAGTTTTAAAGTTTTCTTGGCTTTGGAATACAAATGTAACATCAAATAATACTGCAAGTACATTTAATGATAATATAACCATTAAAACCTTATAAGAACCAAAAACACCAATAGATGCCATAATAAGCTGTGCACCAAAGCAAATTAGTGTTACTGTTCCTCTTAATATCATTATTTCCCAGAAAGCTTGGGATTGCTTATATTTGTCATTTTGATATTTAATAAGCTCTCTTTGAGCATAATAATTACATCCTAAGCATGCAACTAAATAAAAATATTGCATTAATGAATTAGAAAATGAATATTTTCCAAGCATTTCAGCACCAAGTACTCTTGATAAGTATGGTGTTAAAACTAAAGGTACTATTAATGTGAATACTTGGTATATAACATTTAATATATAATTTGAGTATACTTTTTTCCCAGGGGTTGAAGTAGCTTCATCTTTATTTTCTTCAATTGTATTATCTTCCAAGCTATCACTTCCATCCTTTATAACAACAATATTTTAACATAATAATAAAAAATTACAAACAAATAAGCCTTTATTAATTCGTTAAAAACCATAAAAAAATTTAAAATGTATGGCATACATTACTTTTTAATATAAGAGTATAACTCTTATTAATAATTGAATTGTAAATAAAATTTATTTTTTATATAATAAGGCTATCTGGTTTTGTTAGGAGATATATGATATGAGAGAATTTGTTAGTAGTCTATCTACTAAATTAAATAGATTATCTAAGACTAAATATTTTGATGATTGCTTAATATTATTATTAGCATTTATAACATTTGTTGGTTGGACTATATCAACAATGACTAATATTAGTATTATGCTTGGATTAGATTTATTAATTATTATTGCAGTTTTATTAATATTATTTTTACATGATTTAAAATATCTAATACCTGTTGCAATATATTTAATATATAACATTGCAAACGAGGTTAGTGGTGCTAACGCAATACCTATTGATCTTGTTATTGCAGTTTTGATATTTGCAGGTGTATTAATTTATCATACTATAAAAAATAAAATTGATTTTTCAAAGATGAAATCAGTCTTAGGACTATTAGGTCTTGCGGTATGTGAGATAATACCTTTAATATGGGCATTTAATATCACATTCTTAAATCAGGAACTAAATGAAATAAGACACATGGATTTAGTATGGTATGTCTTATATTTAGGTGATTTAGGTTATTTAGTTATTTATTGCTTATTTGCGAATGGAATTAAAGCAAATTCTAAACAAATGTTTATTAAAACAATGTCATATTTATCAATTCTTATTACATTAGAATGTATGGTTTGTGTAATAAATCAATTAAGAGATGGTACAATTGATAATATCTTTGATGCTTACTATTGGTTAGGATGGGGATTATGTAATGAGGCTGGTATAATGCTATGCTTCTCATGCCCTTTCACATTCTATATATTAGCTAAAAAGAAGAATGTATTAGATATGCTAATATATGTTGCAATATTAGGAATTACTGGTATTGGTGTTTTAATTACTACATCACGTGGTGCATATTTAATATTTGGCTTAGAATTTATTGCATTAGTTGTTGTTACCTTCTTTAAGGCAGAAAATAAGAAGGTATTTAGAATAATGGTATATATTGCAATTGGCTTAGCTATAGTTGTTGCAGTAATATTCCATAATAAGGTTATAAGTGTTCTACAATCATTATTCGATAAAGTATTTGGTACTGGTATTGATGATGGTACAATCGATTTATCTAAAATTTCAAATAGAAGATTTGAATTATGGAATATGGCAACAGATTATACTGCTAGAGATTGGTATAAGATTCTATTTGGGCCTGGCTTTGCTTGTGATATTGAACCACAAGAATCAGGAGTTGTTGGTAACTATGTTTATGGCCCACAGGTATTCCACTCATTTATTTATGAAACAATGGCAATTGGTGGTGTATTTGGCTTAGCATGCCTAAGCTTACACATGTCACAAAAGTATTATAGAATATCAATGTTTGATAAAAATACTTTTATTTATTTCTTAGTTGCATATATATCACTTGATTTATATGGTTTAATGGATAATACTTACCATATGTATTATTTCATGATACCATTAGTAATTGGTATGGCTGTATTAGATAGAGAAGCTGATTATTTAATGATCCCATATGGTAGAATTTCAACTGAGCGTTGGTAATTAAAAAGTAGACTAAGGGTTAAATGCCTTGTCTACTTTTTTGCTTTATTAGTAAAATCATATTATTTCATAAATAGCATGTAATTAACATTGATTCTAAATATGCTAAGTGCTATAATTTGAATATCATTAGTTTTGGGGGACTAAATACTAGTTTAAAAGTTCACAATTGTAATGAAATGAGTTGAAAAGAGAAGTATTTATGATAAGAAAAAATTACTATCTTAAGAAGCGATTAGGATTTATAGTATTAAAAATATTCTTAGCTTTTTTCTTGGTATTTATTATTTTGGGCGTATTCTTAGTGTTTGGTAACCAGATACACCAATATAGGCATAATTTTGATAAATTTTATGAAACTATTAATAATTATGAACACTTTGAGGTTGAAATAAAAAAATCAAATTATTTAAATGAAATATATGTAAAAGATGATATTTATTATTCTTATAATGAGGAAGATAGAAATATTAAATTAAATATAGATGGTAATGAAATAAGTTATCAATTAGAAGAAGGATATACATTAAACCCATATGGCTATGTATGTAGAATATTTGATAAAGATAATTATTTATATTTTGCGATAAATGATAATAATAATTCAAAAATAATTAAGTATGATTATTTAACAAATACAAATTTAGTTATATATGAAAGAAATATCGAAGATGAAACTATTACATATATATTCAAAAATCAATTCGATGAAGAATTATATTATTGTGTTGTTAATAAAGAAAAAACATGTATATTTAAGATTGAATCTAATGATAATTTAATATATGTAAATGAATATGATAACTCATATGAATTTGTGAAATTCTTTGATAATAATAAAAATGTAATAACTGATGAAGATAATTGTGATTACGTTAATTTTCAACATGTACTTTATGCGGATAAACTAGTTGAATATCATATTTCAAGAGACATGTACAGTATCACCCCAACTAATGCGTATATTTATGTTCAAATGATTGATTATGATGAAGATGGTGAACATATAGAACATATAGAATTAGATTCAGACCTAGATATTTATTGTGGTTCATTGGATTCATATGGCAGTTGTATATATTTTGTTATATTTAGTGAAAAAACAATTGGTAAAAAAGAAAGTTATACGTGCTTGGTTAAATATGATACTTTAGAACATAAATTCTATACATGCTTATTAGATATTGATAAAACTGTCCGTTGGAGTTATGTATTTGAAAATAGATTATTATTGCAAACAAGAGACAATCCTATTATGGGAGAATATTATATTGAATTATAATTTAATTATTTGATATAGAAATTATTGATTATAAGGCGTTATGTTTCGTAACGCTTTTTCTTTTGAAATGATTAATAACTATGTTATAATAGTTATGTATTTTTTAAATACATATTTATATTAAGGATGGAATTAGTATGAAAAAAATTTTACACATACCTAATTATTACCACCCACACATTGGTGGAATTGAACAAACTGCAAGAGATATAGTTAACTCACTTGATTCATCTTTTACTGAAGAGGTTATTTGCTTTAGAGGTGAAAAGGGAGATTCAATAGAAGAAATAGATGGAATAAAGGTTATTAAATGTGGTGAATTTAAGAAGGTTGCTTCACAATCATTAAGCCTTTCTTATAAGAAATTATTGAAAAAGGAAATGAAGGAATATAATCCTGATATTATTGTATTCCATTACCCTAACCCTTTCTTAGCACATTATTTAGTTAAATATTTAAAAAAGAATCCAAATATTATTTTTATCCTATGGTGGCATATGGATATAACTAAGCAAAAAAGACTTGCAAAGCTTTTTGAAAAGCAAAGCCAATATTTATTAAAGCGTGCTAATAAGATTGTATGTACATCACCTAAATATATTGAAGGAAGTAAGTATTTAACTGCAAATATTGCAAAAGTAACACCTATTCCTTCATGTATTCCTGATTATCGTGCTGATTATTCTGGCGATATTACCATTCGTGCAGAAGAGATTAGAAAAGAAAATGAAGGTAAAAAGATCATTTTCTCTTTTGGTAGACATGTTGAATATAAAGGACTTAAGTATTTAGTTGAGGCTTCTAAATTATTACCTAACGATTATCAAATATTTATTGGTGGAAAAGGACCTTTAACTGAAGAATTAAAAAGACAAGCAGAAGGAGATAATAAGATTAAATTCTTAGGCTTCTTAGATAATAATGAATTAAAATCTTATATTAAAGCATGTGATATATTTGCCTTCCCTTCAATTACTAAAAATGAAGGATTTGGCCTTGCTTTAGTTGAAGCTGAAGCAGCATCAAAGCCTGCAGTAACATTTACAGTAGAAGGATCTGGAATTAATTATGTTGCTCTAGATGGTATTACTGCAATAGAATCACCAAATTCTGATTCTAAAGCATTAGCTTCTGCAATAATAAAGCTTGGAAATAATCCTGATTTAAGATTATCTATGGGTAATGCTGGTTATAATAGATATAAAGATAATTTCAGCTTTAAAAAATTTAGTGAATTAGTAAATGATTTATTTTTGGAGTATAAATAATGAAAATAGCTATTGATGCAAGATATGGATTATCTGGTATTGGTAGATTCCTAATGGGAATCTTAGATAACCTAGATTATGATAAAAATGAATATTATTTATTTGGAAAAGAGGAAGTATTAAAAAAATATACTAAAGCTAAAATAATTAATACAGAATTATCTCCTTTTTCTAAAAAGGGTCTTTTTGATGCATCATTTAAAATTACTAATGTTATGGATTATTATTATTCACCTAATTTTATTATTCCATATACTGTTAAATGTAAGGCAATTACTACATTGCATGATATTATATTTTTAGATATGCCTGAGGTTAATTCAGGATTCTTAGATACAACTATTAAGAAATTCTTACTTAAAAGATGTATGAAGAAAAGTATTAATGTTTTTACTGTATCTAATTTTTCAAAGGAAAGAATAATCCATTATTTTAAAAAATATGAGGATAAGATTATTCAATCTTACCAATCTATTTCAAGCTCATTCTTTAATGAGGATAAAATTTTAGATAAAGATAATTATATTATTTTTGTTGGTAACGTAAAAAAGAATAAAGGCTTAAAATGCTTAACTGAAGCATTTAATAAAGTATCAGAAATAGATAAGGATATGTTACTTTATATAGTTGGTGATGCAACATCTTTTAAAAATAAAGATGAAGAATTAGATAAATATTTAACTAATAAAAACATTAGATTTACTGGATATATTAAAGATGAAGAATTAAAAGTTTTAATTAAGAAAGCTAAATTTTTAATTCAACCATCATTATATGAAGGATTTGGCTTACCACCACTTGAGGCTTTAGTTTTAGGTACTAAGCCTATTATTTCAGATATTGATGTATTTAAGGAAGTATATACAAATCTTCCTGTTGAATTCTTTAAGGTAAATGATAGTGAGTCTTTAAAGGATAAAATATTAAATACTTCACCAAAATTACCTTTAATTAATTATGAAGAAATAAATGAAAAATTTAACTCAAAGAAATTTGCAGCTAAAATAGAAGAAAAGTTTATTTAATAAAGAAGGTCTTAGTAATGAAAATTTTATATGATTTATCTTATGTTCAAGAAAACATTTATTCATCTGTATATGCTCATTCAAAAGCTCGTTTTATTGAATTAATGAAATCTGATGCTAAAAATGATATTACATTGATGGTATTAAGAAATACTAAATTAGAGGATTCTATTTTAAAAATCGCAACTAATATTTGTTATATTAATTCTAATGTAGATACTAAAAGATATTTTAATGAGGTTGAAGAAATGGGAAAGGACTATGATAGAGTTTATTTTCCATATCAGCCAGTAGGTCATATTTATAATTTTGGAGATAAAACTGAATTCTATTTTACTGTTTATTCACTTGCTGAATTAGTATTCTCTAAAAAGGGTAAATATAATAAATATGATTTACTTTATACAGAAGGTATATTAGGTCATTTAAAATATTTTATTAAATCTATTAAAAGAGGAACTGGAATTTGGTATAGACAAACATTCAATAGAATGAAATCTAACCTAGAAAATGCAACAAAGGTTATTTGTGTTTCTAATGCAACAAAAGAAGATATCATAAAGAATTTTAATATAGAAGAAGATAAGATAAATGTGTATTTTTCACCAACAAAGCTTCCTGCAGATGATGAATCAACTGATTTATCATATCAAAATTATTTCTTATTTGTATCTTCATCATTATATACAAAGAATACTTATTCAGGACTTAAAGCTTTAGATATGATATATGATAAGAATGATAATTTCCCAATGACTTTATCAGTTGGACATCTACCATCTAAGGTATATAAGAGATTAAAGCATAAGGATAAGGTTATATCATTAGACTGGGTTACTAATTGCGATTTAGAATATTTATATCAAAACGCATTAGCACTTATTTATCCATCATTCTATGAAGGATTTGGTAATCCTTTGTTTGAAGCAATGAAATATGGTACTAGAGTTATTGCATCAGGTATCCCTACTCTTACTGAATTATATCCACATGCGTTATTCTTTAATCCATTTGATATTAAAGATATAAAAGAAAAGATTTTATCATATGAAAATATTAATTCAAATGATATGATTAATGATTATAATAATGTTAAAAAATTATCAGATGAAGCAAGAGAAAATGAAGTGAAATTCATTACAAAATAGTTAAAAAATAAAAAAAATATTCTTTTTGTAAAGTGGGCTTAACCTAGCCCACTTTTTAATCGTTGAATAAAAAAAATAAACGGTTATAATGTAATTATAAGTTTACTTTGAAACAGGAGTGATGTTAAGTGATTATAAGAAGTAAAACACCATTAAGACTTGGCTTAGCAGGTGGTGGAACAGATGTTATGCCATTCCTAAAAGAATATGGCGGATGTGTTCTTAATGTTACTATTAATATGTACTCTTATTGTACAATAAAGCCAACTGATGATGGTAAGATTACTTTTATTGCCCCAGACATGGATCAAAAGCTTGTTTTTGATTCATTAAGTGTATTACCAGTTGATAAAGAAAAGCTACCACTTCATTGTGGTATTTATAATAGAGTCGTTAAGGATTTTAATGGTGGTAAGCCATTATCTTTTACAATGATTACTTATAGTGAAGCTCCATCTGGATCTGGACTTGGTACATCATCAACAATGGTTGTAACAATCCTAAAAGCATTCCAAGAATGGTTATCACTACCATTAGGTCAATATGATATCGCAAATCTAGCATATCAAATTGAACGTCATGACCTAGGATTTAAGGGTGGTATGCAGGATCAGTATGCGGCAACATTTGGTGGCTTAAATTATATTGAATTTTATGATGAGGACCATGTTGTTGTAAATCCACTACGTTTAAAGAGCTGGTTAAAGAATGAAATTGAATCATCTTTAATTATGTTTTACACTGGATTATCTCATGATTCATCAAAGATTATTGAAGAACAATCAAAGGCACTTGATAATAAAAAGAGCCTTGATGCGATGATAGAAATAAAGAATCAAACTAGAAAAATGAAAGAAGCAGTATTACGTGCAGATATGGGGATGATGGCTGAATGCTTACTTGCTAACTGGGAAGCTAAGAAGAAAACATCTGCAGTAATATCTAATCCTAAAATTGAAGAAGTATATAATTATGCAATAAACCATGGCGCAAGAGCTTGTAAAATAAGTGGTGCTGGTGGTGGAGGATTCATGATGATTTTATGTGATCCTTGCAAGAGATATAATCTTATTAAATCATTAAATGAATTAGGATTTGGTTTAGTTAGAACTGTTGACTTCGTTGATTCAGGTTCTAAGTCTTGGAGGCAATATGAAGACTAATGCGAAATTAAGAATAGATGAGCTTATTAAAAGATATCCTGAATTAAATCCTTGTTATAATGAAATTATTAACTCAGTTGAGCTTTTAATTAAATCTTATAAAAACGGTGGTAAGGTATTAGTATGTGGAAATGGTGGTTCTGCATCTGATTCATTACATATTGTTGGTGAATTAATGAAATCTTTTAAATTAAAAAGACCTATTAGTTCGGAATTAAGAGAAAAGATTAATGATGATGAATTATCTAATGCCTTAGAAATGGGGCTTCCTGCAATATCATTAGTGTCTGAGGTTGCACTTACTACTGCATATTCAAATGACAAGCTACCTTCTGCAGTATTTGCGCAAGGCGTTTTAGGATATGGTAAGAAGGGCGATGTTTTAATTTCTATATCTACATCAGGTAATTCAAAAAATTGTGTTGATGCAGTTAAGGTTGCAAATGCGCTAGGAATTCATACAATTGCACTTACTGGTAAGAAGGATTCTTTATTAAGTGAATTATCAGAAATTACAATTAAAGCAACATCAACTGAAACATTTAAAATTCAGGAATTACATTTACCAATTTATCATGCTATATGTCTAGCATTAGAAGAGGAATTTTTTGGAGAATAATATGGAAGCTATAATACTTGCCGGAGGACTTGGTACAAGACTAAGAAGTGTTGTATCAGATGTACCAAAACCAATGGCTCCGGTTAACGGAGAACCATTTTTAAACTTCATATTAGACGAACTTTCTTATTTTAATTTTAACCATGTTATTTTATGCGTTGGATATAAAAAAGAAGTAATAATGGACTATTATGGCACATCCTATAAGGGGATGGAATTATCTTATTCTATTGAGGAGGAATCTTTAGGTACAGGTGGTGCTATAAAGCTTGCATTAGAGCTTGCAAGAGAGGATATGGTATTTGTATTAAATGGAGATACTATATTCAAGGTTGATTTTAATAAAATGGCAAGTTCTAATAAAATATCTATCGCTTGCAAATATATGGAAATGTTTGATAGATATGGTGAGGTTAAAATTAAAAATTCTATTATTCAATCATTTGAAGAAAAGCGTCATGTTGATAAGGGGTATATAAATGGTGGTATTTATTATTTACCAAAGAATATTTTTGATAAATATGAATTACCTCATAAATTCTCTTTAGAAGCTGATTTCTTTACTCCTTATATGAAGGAATTAGGAATAAAAGCATACATGACTAATTCCTATTTCTTAGATATAGGAATACCATCAGATTATCAAAAGGCTCAAGATGATTTTAAAAAAAAGAAAGCTTTATTCTTAGATAGAGATGGAATAATAAATATTGATTATGGTCATGTTCATACTATTGATAAATTTGAATTCACGCCATTTATATTCAATTTAGCTAAGAAATATTATGATTTAGGATATTTAATTATTGTTATAACAAATCAAGCAGGTGTAGCTAAAAAGCTATATCCTATTGATGACGTATATACTATTAATTCTTATATGTTTCAGGAATTTAAGAAGCATGGTATAGAATTATCTGCAATATATTTCTGTCCTCACCAGGATAGTGATAACTGTACTTGTAGAAAGCCTAAGCCTGGTATGTTTAAAAAAGCAGTATATGATTTTAATATAAATGTAGATTTATCTATTGCGATAGGCGATAAGATGAGTGATTTAATTGCTGCAAATAGTATTGGAGTTAAGGAATTATATTTCTATAAGACTCAATATGAAGAAGAAAAAGTTGATTTTAATTATAAAAAGCTTGACGTTTAGTCAGGCTTTTTAAATCCTATTAAGGTTGAATAATAATTTTTTAAATATTATAATTTATATAAGGTATTAAGAAGGTGATAAAAATGACATTAGAAGATAGTGTATTAAAATTGGATGAATTATTAAATGAGATAGTTTATTTTAGATTATTATTAGATATTGAGCTTGCAAAGGAAAAGGTTGATTCTAATAAGAAGAATGAAAGTGTTGGCAAATATAATATATTTGGTAAGATGAGTAATAAGATAAAAGAAAACACTCAAAATAAATATAATGAAAAGATTGATGAATTAAATAAAAATGTAGAAGACTTTTTATCAAAGAATCCTAAAATTAAAAAAGATTTAACTGAAGCCATGTTAAAAGAAGATATAGATAAATATCTAAAAAATGATAAATATGGTTTTAGTAAAGATTTATTAGGCTTACTTGTTACATATGATTGTCAATATGAATATCAGTTCATAGATGAAGAAAAGAAAAAGATTTCATTAATTATATATAATGATGAAGCTAAATTAGAAGCTACATGTAAGCAAATAAAGAATGTAGTTAAGACTATTTCTAATAAATCTTATGACAAAAAGGATAGTGTTTTACCTGAAGCGTTTAGATTAATGATTGCTAATTTTATAGCTGAAGGTAATTTTAAAGATGTTTCTGCATCTATTGATTCGAAGAATTTAGCTAATCTAGTTGTATATGGATTAAATGGCATGGTTCCTAATAAAGATGAAATCATAAAGCTTTATCATGATTCGGACCTTGGGTATGTCGCAGTATCATTAGGTTTAAAAACTTATCTTTTAACTCGTGCAAAATACGAATTAAATAATTTGGACTTTAAAACATTGTTAAGCTCTACATTAGATGTTTTAACAGATGTTGAAGCAAAGGCCGTAAAAGAGTTATTTATTGAAGAAGATAACATAGAAAATGATAAAATGCTTATTGAAGAGATAGATAAAGTATTTTCATATTTAATTAAAGAGTTTAAATTATAAAATAAATTATGAAAGCACTTTTCTGAACTTTTCAACAAAAATGATATGATTTTTATTGAAATATTCTAAAATAATGTTATAATTTCTTTGGAATATAGGTTAATAGTTGGCAAAGCAAGAGCAATCTTGTGACGCAAAGCTAGAGGGACTTAAGGAGTCAGCCAGTTGCATAATAATTGCACGACTGATTTTTTTTTCGGGTAGATGAAATGAGTTAACAATTTTATTTCGTAACTATTAAAAATCATAATATAGGAGTGAAAAAAATGTTTGGTTTCCCTAAAAAAGAGAAGAAAAAGGTAGAATTTGTTCCTACAGTTGAACAAATTAATTCATTAAAATTATTTACATATAATAAGGATCCATATAATAGTGGTGTATTTGTTCATAATGAGAATGAATGCAAGTGTGATGTATGTGGTACTACACCTACATTTATTTATGCAGGTCCAGCATATTGCAATGGAGATGTTAAAAAGATTTGTGCTCCATGTATTGCATCAGGAGAGGCTGCAAAGAAGCTAAATGCAACATTCTTTGATCCAGATGCTTGTGATAGTGTATCTGATCCAAAGAAGTTAGAAGAATTAATAACTAAGAATCCTGGATATTTTGCAATCTATAATGAGAAATGGTTAGCTCATTGTGATGATTATTGTGAATTCTTAGGATGTCTTGACTTCGAACAAATGGATAAGCTAGGAATTACTGAAAAGGTAACTATGTTACTTGAAGATAATGAATATGGCTATTCTATTAAAGAAATCAAGAAGGGTATGCAAAAGGGATTAGTTAAATTATGTGTATTCCGTTGCTTACACTGCAAAACTATCTTAGTTGATATGAATATGTAATGAAAAAAGCTAGTTTGGAAAAAACTAGCTTTTTTTAATCTTATATTTCTTTAATTATTCCATTTAAATCTAAGATTTCATAATCTCTATTATGATTCTTTAGTATTCCTTCATCACAAAGCTTTTTAATTTCAAATGAAAGGCTTGGACGTTCTACATTTAATAATGCAGCAAGATTTGTTTTAGAAACAGGCATTCTAAATGATAATTCTTTATTTTCTTTATATAGCTTATAAATGTAGTAGCAAACTTTAGAACGAATGCTTCTATGATTTAAAAGCTTAATATGCTCATTTAATTCAACTGCTGTATCACTAATCATAGCTAAAACATTTTCTTTAACTACTTTATTTTCCATTAAAGCAAATAAATCTTCTTTAGAAATTAATTTAACATCAGTTTCACCTTGTGCATAGAATGTTCCTTTATAGTATGGATCTGAGGAGAAGATTAGATTAATACCAATAAAAGAAGACTTTGGTAATAATCTTAAGATGCAATCATGTCCATCACTAAAGTTTTGTTTGGCAATTATTGTACCATTAACTACATAGCATAGCTTTTCACATATATCATCTTCTTTAAAAAGACAATCACCATTCTTTAAATGTAATTCTTCAATTTTAACAGAAGATAATAATTTCTTTGTTTCGTATTGGGTAAGGTTTGTACATAATTCTTTCATAATTATAAGTCCGCCTTTCCGTTCTTATCTAATCTTTCTCTTGCGATAGCAAGCATAAGCTTAATTCTATTTTCTTGGTTAACCTTAGTTGCAGAAGGGTCATAGTCGATTGCGATAATATTTGCGTCTGGATGAAGTGTTCTAATTTTTTTCATAACACCTTTACCACAAATATGGTTAGGTAAGCAACCGAATGGCTGTGCACAAATGATATTTGGATAACCTATTTCAACAAGCTCCATCATTTCAGCAGTTAAAAGCCAGCCTTCACCCATCTTAACACCATGGTCTAAGACACCTTCACTTAAATCCTTTGTACGACGGAAGTAGTTCATTGGAGTGAATTTTGTTTTCTTTAATGCTTTAATCATTAAAGCCTCACGTCTTCTTAAATACCAAATTAATAATTTATCAATGATTGCTGATTTCTTAGAACGACCATATAGTAAATTATCATAAATACCATTATATAGAGTGTATAATACGAAACCATATAAGCCAGGTACCATAACCTCAGCATCCTGTGAAACTAAGAATTCCTCAAGATGGTTATTGCCTAAGCCTGCATATTTAATATAAATTTCACCAACAACTCCAACCTTTGGCTTTTGATGAGAATCATCAATTTCAAGATTATCAAAATCACGTGCGATAGCATTTATATTTTTCTTTAAATCATGGTAGCTTGTACCTTTATTATTTCTAAATTGATCTAATAGCTTATCTACCCATTTATAAGTTAATTCTTTAGCTTGGCCCTTATTAACCTCATAGCTTCTTGTCTTATTATAAGTATACATTAGCATATCGCCATAAGTCATTGCGGCAGCAACTCTAAATATTAGCTTTCTTGTTAACTGTATACCAGAATCCTTTTCTAGGTTAGAAGCATTTAGTGAAACTACTGGAATAAAACCATATCCAGCTTTAACTAAAGCTTTTCTTAAAAGGTGTAGGTAGTTAGATGCACGGCATCCACCACCTGTTTGAGTAATAAGAAGAACTAGCTTATCATGATCATTTCTATGATTTAGGTTATCAATGAATTGACCAATTACTAAAAGTGCTGGATAGCATGTATCATTATGTACATATTTTAAGCCTTCAGTTACAACCTCAGGTCCTTCATTATGCATAATTTCAACATGATATCCACTCATGTTTAATATACCTTCAAATAATGACATATGGATATCTAGCATATTAGGAATTAGGATTGTATAATCTTTTCTCATTTCCTGTGTGAATTTAGGAAATTCAAAGCTTTCATCCTCTATATCATTTTCATGAATAATTCTACGGTTAGGATTTGCATTTAAATTATTATTTTCCTGCATTTTTCTTAGCCTCTCTTTGCTTTAATGCTGCAAATAAAGAACGTAATCTAATCTTTACAGCACCTAAATTAGTAATTTCATCTATCTTAATTTGTGTATAGATTTTATCATTTGATTCTAATATAAGCTTACATTCATCAGTTGTAACTGCATCAAGACCACATCCAAATGAAACTAATTGTACTAGGTTCATATCATCTTGGTGGCAGCAGTATTTAGCTGCAGCATATAATCTTGAATGGTAAGTCCATTGATTTAATACTCTTACTCTATATTTATCAATTAAATTAGAAATTGATTCTTCAGTAACAACATAAGCACCCATTGATGCAATAAGCTTATCAATACCATGGTTAACCTGAGGGTCAACATGGTATGGTCTTCCGGCAAGAACTATAATTGGCATATTCTTTTCTCTTGCCTCTTTAATAAATTCTTGACCCTTATTTCTTATATCCTCTAGGTGATTAGCATATTCAGTAAATGCACAATCAGCTGCTCTATTGACATCCTTTTGGCTTATTCCTTTGAAGTGCTTTGATAATATTTCTTTCATCTTTATTTTGAAGTTAGGAATATCATCTAATGTAACGAAATCATAAATGAAATCTATATCCTTTATTGCGTTAACATTATTTACAATGTTTTCTGGATAATATGCAACAATAGGACAATTGTAATGATTGTCACCTTTTCCTTCATCAATGTTATATGTAATGCATGGATAGAAGATAGTCTTAAATCCTTCAAGTAATAATTTTTCAATATGACCATGAACTAATTTAGCTGGATAACATACTGTATCTGATGGAATAGTATGCTGTCCCATAGAATAAATCATAGCATTAGAGAATCCTGAATGCTTTGGATTAAATCCTAATTCTTTAAAGAATGTATACCAGAATGGCCATAATTCATAATTATTTAATACAAGTGGGATACCAATTTCACCACGCTTAGCGTTAGGTACTGGCTTATATGTATTTAGCTTTGCTCTAATATATTCATATAGGTTTTCACCTTTTGCTTGAGCTTTTGTGCCTAAAGGACGTTCACAACGGTTACCAGATATGAACTTATTAGGATTATTCTTAAATGAGTTAATTGTTAAAAGACAATGGTTGTTACATAATTGACAATTAACATTTTTAACATCATGAACGAATTCCTTTAATTCTTCCTTAGAAATAGTAGAAGTCTTTTCAATTTTTAATGATTTAGCATATAATGCTGCACCATAAGCGCCCATTAATCCTGCAATATTAGGACAAACAACATTTAATCCTAATTCACGCTCAAATGCTCTTAATACAGCCTTATTTAAGAAAGTACCACCTTGTACAACAATATGCTGTCCTAATGCTTCCTTAGATGGAGTACGAATAACCTTATATAATGCATTCTTAACAACAGAAATAGAAAGTCCTGCAGAAATGTTATCGATTGTTGCACCATCCTTTTGAGCTTGCTTAACTGAAGAGTTCATGAATACTGTACATCTTGAACCTAAATCAACAGGCTTTGGTGCCATTAACGCTATATTTGCAAAATCTTCAATTTTATATCCTAATGCATTTGCAAATGTTTGAAGGAAAGAACCACAACCAGAAGAACATGCTTCATTTAAGAAGATGTTTGAAATTGCATGGTTTTCAACCTTAAAGCATTTAATATCTTGTCCACCAATATCGATAATGAAATCAACATTTGGCATGAATTTTTCTGCAGCCATATAGTGAGCCATTGTTTCAACTAATCCACCATCTAGCTTAAATGCATTTTTAGCTAATTCTTCACCATAACCAGTTGAAGCAGAAGCTTTAATATTTAAATTAGGATATTTTTCATATAATCCATCAAATATTTCTTTAATTACTGAAACTGGGTTACCTTTATTTGGATTATATGATTCAAAACGGATATTACCTTCTTCATCAATTAATACAAATTTTAGTGTAGTAGAACCAGAATCAATACCTAAATATAAAGGTCCATCATAACCATCTAGTGGATAAGTTTCAACTCTATCCTTGGCGTGTCTATCTAAGAATTCTTGATAATCAGCTTCAGATGCAAATAATGGTTCATTATAAGCATATGTTGCTTTATTAGTGAAATTAACAAGATCTGTGATTGTTTTAGATACGGATATTTCTTCACTTGCACAGAATGCTGCACCAAGTGATACATAATATAATGAATTATCTGGGCATAAACCATCAGTCTTTAAAACCTTATCGAATGCTTCCTTTAACTCAGAAAGGAATGTTAATGGTCCACCTAAATAAGCAACTTTCCCTTTTATTTCTCTACCTTGTGCTAAACCACCAATAGTTTGGTTAACTACTGCATAGAAAATAGATGCAGCAATATCTGATTTTGAAGCACCTTGATTTAATAATGGCTGTACATCCGTTTTAGCAAATACACCACATCTTGATGCAATTGGATATGTCTTTTTGTGTTCTGATGCAAGAGCATTAATTTGTGTTATATCTACATTTAATAATGTAGCCATTTGGTCAATGAATGCACCTGTACCACCAGCACAAGAACCATTCATTCTAACCTCAAGTCCATCTGTTAAGAATAGAATCTTTGCATCTTCTCCACCTAATTCAATGATACAGTCAGTACCAGGAATTAGCTTATTTGCAGCAATTCTTGTTGCATAAACTTCTTGTACGAATTGTAGATGGCATCCATCTGCAATACCCATGCCAGCAGAACCAGAGATTGCAAATAATACTTTATCTCCAATAATGCTATTTCCTTTTAAATAGCTTAACTTTTCAACCATCTTATCTCTAATGTGAGAATAGTGACGTTGATAGTCTTGATATATAATATTTTCATTTTCGTCTAAAACCACGCATTTTATGGTAGTAGAACCAATGTCTAGGCCAACCTTTAGCATAAATTACCTCCCTAAAGTGCATATTCATTATTATATTTATAATAATAAAATTTGTCAATGAATTTAGTGGATTTTTGTTATTAATTCTTACGTTTTAGAAACACTAAAGATATAATACCTACAAAAATAACTAAGAAAATGTTATAATCTTACATTTTTTAGAGTTGATTTTTCCGAAAACTAGAATATATGCAATATTATTTGAACATTAATAGTATATTACTGGTGTGTTAAGAAATTTAAGTTTTGAAATTTTAACAAAAAGAACTGTAATTAATCCTATGCGTGGTAAAATTATAGATAGAAAGATTTTTGTAGATGTACTTGATGTTATTATTAAAATATTACATCCAATTGCGATAATTATTTATGGTTTTTGTCCTGATCATATATTTGATAAATATAATGAACAAGGTATAAGAATAATACACTTTAAGCCGGATTATTATTGTCAGCTTTCATTAGAAATGGAGGTTGATTAATATGGGGTCAGGATATCACGGAGGCTTTGGCCTAACTAATGGTTTTCAAATGGCAAAAAAAATCAAAATTCAATTTAAATCAGAAAAGGAAATTGAAGATTACATAGATAAAAATTATTAAAGTGAGGTATTTAAATGAAAATAATAGAAATGATGAATGATTTTGTAAGTAGTAATTCAAATGAGTTAATGGATGTATTAAAATGTGATGATGAAAAGATTTTAATGATTATTTGTACTAATTTATTGTCGTGGTTAAAATGCGACTACAAAAAATTAAAGGATAATAGATATAAATATCATAAAGCTATGACTTTAAAACCTGAATTTAACTGGACAAATAAGTTAATTGAAATATTAAATACTAATAATGAATTATCTAGTTTGTTTGTTATTAAAGGTAATGAGTTGGATTATAATCCAGCTTTGTCATACGATGATAAAATGAAATTAATTGAATATGTTGGTAATAATTACGTGCCATTTATGACAAGATATTAGAATAGTCATAGTTTTGATTTGTTAACTTGATTACTATGATTTGAAAGTGTAACCACATAGTAATACATTAAAAGGTTCTATGAAGCAGTGAATATAGATACTGTTTTGATAGAACCTGTTTTTTATTATATGAAAATAAATGTTTATTAGTATAAATGGTGAAACTCCATTATTATAAATAATGGGGATTAGATTAGGTCTAATTTAATTATTGTATATTAAAACGTTTTAATGTATAATAATTTTGATTTATGGGCTTTTTGCCCGAATAGAAATTTAATGAGGTAATAACAATGAAAAAGTTTAAAACAATTTTATCTATTGTTACTGCATTTGTTTTAGGCCTTGTAACTTTATGCTTAACAGCATGTTCATCATCATCAGGATTAAAATCAAGTGATGTTAAGATGAGTCCAAAGATTACAGCATCAACAGTAACTTTATCGATAACAATTAGTGAAAATGATAATATTAAGTCAGGGGCAGCAGTGCCATACGTATATGAATATGTATATAATTCAACTTCAGACGAATATGAATTAAGTACTAATAAGAAACAGCAAGTAACATTCTCTAATAATGTTTACACAAGTTCAACAGTAAAATTCACTGGTCTTGAAGCTGATACTGAATATAGATATATTTTCAAGGTTACTTATAATTCATACGAAGAAGAAATTACTTCTTTAGATGTAAAGACTAAGCAGAATTCTTCATCTTCAGATTCAACAGTAATTACTACTGCAGAAGAATTCTTAGAAATCTATGATGACCCAAGTGGTTATTTCACATTAGAAAATGATATTGATTTTGAAGCAGAGGGAGTTTCATTATCTTCAGTAACAATGTTCTCAGCATCAACTCCATTTACTGGAACATTCATGGGAAATGGTCATACAATTAAGAACTATACAATCCCAGCATCTAACTATATGGGATTATTCAATTATTGTTCAAATGCAACAATTTCTGATTTAACAGTTGAAAATGCAATTGTTGATTTATCTACTGGTCGTTCTTCATCAGCAATTGGTGCAGTAGCTGGTATGGTTGAAAGCTCAACAATTACAAATGTAGATGTAATTTCTTGTTCATTCACATTTGCTGGTATTTCAACTACTAAGCTATATATCGGTGGAGCATTCGGTAATGTTTTAACATCAACAATTACAAATGTTAATGTTTATGATGCAGATATCAATGTTACTCGTGCTAGATTAAATGTTTATATGGGATTATTCGCTGGAGAAATCTCTGGTTCAAATTATAATAAGGCATCTTACTTAGTTAAGGATTCAAGTGCAACAGGTAACTTAACAACTACTCTATATTACACTTCATCTTCAGATTCAACTGTAGGTAGCTTATTCTTAGGTGGATTCGTTGGTAACTTAAATGCAATTGGCTTAGTTACTGAATCATATGCTGATTCAACAATCAAGGTTTATAAGTCAGATTCATCTCATGGATATGCAAATGTTGAAGTTGGTGGATTCGTTGGAGCTGGTTCAGGATTCAATGTATCTAAGTGTGTTGCAGTTACATCAATTGATATTAACGCAGGTATTATTACTGAATCTAGTAGTGAAGAAACTACAACAACTTCTACAATTGAGGCTAATGCAAAATTATTTGCTAACTTAGAAGATGTTACAACAACTACTGATGATGTTATAACAACAACTACAACAACAGCAGAAGAAGAAACAGATTCAAATGATTTCTCTGATACATTATTAGTATTAGCTGATTATAATGTATATGTTGGTGGATTCGTTGGATTTGCACCAGAACCATATGCACAGTTAACTGATTCATTTGTAATTTTCAAGACTGAAACTATTTATAATGCTAAGAAGACTGATAAGACTATAATTGATGACTTCGCAGGTTATAATGGTTATGAAGAAGGTACTAGATTTAATGGTTGCAAGGTAACTAACCTAGCTTCTGATTATTTAAATGTTTTTGATGCTGATTCAAGCGTTTATACTTATTTAACATCAAAGAACTATATTGCATAGTAGAAAAAGAGAATAGAGCTTAGGCTCTATTTTTCTCTATTGAGAGGTGATTATTTATGGCATTAAGATTTTATAATTCATTAACAAATAAAATTGAAGAATTTGTTCCACAAAAAGGTAAAAAGGTAAATATGTATGTTTGTGGACCAACAGTATATAACTATATCCATATTGGTAACGCAAGACCTGTAATATTCTATGATATGATGAAGCGTTATTTAGAATTCCTAGGATATGATGTTACATATGCATCAAACATTACTGATGTTGATGATAAAATCATTAATAAGGCAATTGCTGAAGGTAAAAGTGAAGAAGAGGTTGCAAAATTCTTTGAAGAACAATATTGGAATTCTGTTGAGATGGTTGGCTCTAAAAAGCCAGATTTAATTCCTCACGCAACACAATATATTCCTGAAATGATTAATTTCATTAATGATTTAATTCATGAAGGATATGCATATGGCAATGATGGAGATGTTTTCTTTAGAGTTGGTAAGATTAAAGACTATGGCTGCTTATCTAATCAGGTTTCTGATGATTTAGAGTCTGGTGCTAGAATTGCTGTAAATGACAAAAAGGAATCACCATTAGATTTTGCATTATGGAAGAAAACAGATAAAGGTATTAAATGGGATTCTCCATTTGGCGCAGGTAGACCTGGTTGGCATACAGAATGTGTATGTATGAACCATAAGCTATTTGGTGATACTATTGATATCCATGGTGGTGGAATGGATTTAAAATTCCCTCACCATGAAAATGAAATTGCTCAAAGTGAAGCATTATATCATAATCATTTAGCTAAATATTGGTTACATGTTGGTAGATTAGATCTTCAAGGAGAAAAGATGAGTAAATCTTTAGGAAATGTTATTTTCGTTAAGGATTTAGAATCAAAGAAGGATGGAATGATTCTACGTTCATTAATTCTATTCTCACCTTATCGTTCAATTATTAGCTATTCTGAAGATTTAAAGAATCAATATGCTAAAGAATATGATAAGTGGCAACGTGCATATAAGCAGGCTTTATATACATTACAATATAATGATATTAATGGAGATAATTTAAATGATGCTGAAATCAATAAATTCAAGGAATTCATGGATGATGATTTCAATGTTCAAAATGTTTTAACTCTAATTACTGATATTGTTAAACAGGTTAATGTATTAACTAGAAGTAAAGATTATCAAAACTTATTAGTTGAATTAAATACATTTAAGAAGATTTTAGATGTATTAGGAATTAATTTATTTATTGAAAAAATGACTGAAGAACAGCTTGATAGCTATAAGAAGTGGCAGGATGCTAGAAATAATAAGGATTTCGATACTGCAGATATTTATAGAGCAAAGCTTGTTGAATGGAATATATTATAATGAATACAAATTTATTAAATGGAATGTCTTTAGCATATATGGGAGATGCTATCTATGAAATTGAGATTAGACGTCATTTCATAGAACTAGGAAATACTAATGTTAATAACCTACATAAGCTTGTTACTAAATATACTAGTGGTAAATCACAGGCTTTCTTAGTTCATAAAATGATGAACGATAATATACTAACAGATTTAGAAAAAGAAGCATTCCGTCATGGAAGAAACAGTCATGTTTCTTCTAGAAGAAAGAATATTGATATTCAAACATATCTTGAAGCAACAGGCTTTGAAGCAATTTTTGGATATTTATATTTCGAAGAAAAATATGATAGAATAAAAGAACTAATAGTATATATATTTAATGTGGGTGAGTTTTTAGATGAGCAAAATTGATAATGATGCAGTAAAGCCAATTGAATATACTAAAGAAGAATTAGAAGAAGCCCAAGCTGAAATCGAAAAGAAATCTAAGAATGAAGATTTACGTGCCGATGGATATGAAGAGGCAATGCGTGAAGAAGAAAACAACACCTATATTGCAGGTGAGGTTACCTTAGAGGCTAGAATTACTCAAAAAAGAGAAGAAAAGAAACGCTCTAAGGAAGAAAAGATTGAAGCTAAAAGAAGAGCCAAAAAGATTAAAAAATCTAAGAAGTATCTAAAGCATCATAAGGTTAATATTAAACGTTATGATACAGATCCAGAAAACGGCTTACCAACTGAAGTTGTAAATGAAAGAGAGCTTGAGGGCTTAACTAATACAATAGTTAGAAAAACCTCTAAGTCTATTGGTAAAATCATTTTCTCAAATGTTTTTACATTCTTTAATATGCTTATATTTATTATTGCGGCAGCATTAATAACTGTAGGTATAATGTATAATAATATTCATACATTTACAGACCTAGTATTCTTCTTAATAGTTATTGTCAATACTATTATTGGTATTATCCAAGAGATAAATGCCAAGAATATGATTGATAAATTATCATTAATGAGTGCACCAACTGCCCAGGTTATAAGAAGCGGTGTTGAAAAAGAAGTAACTGTAGATATGGTTGTATTAGATGATTTATTAAAATTATCTAGTGGAGATCAGATTTGTAGTGACTCAATTGTTGTATCTGGTTCTATAGAAGTAAATGAATCATTATTAACTGGTGAATCTAATTCTATTTTAAAGAACCCAGGAGATCAACTATATTCTGGATCTTTTGTTGTTGCAGGAACATGCAATGCAAGAGTAGATAAGATTGGTGCTGATAATTATATTGAAAAATTATCAAGCCAAGCAAGAATATATAAGAAGCCTAAGAGTGACCTATTAGGATCATTAAATTTAATGATTAAATTTATGTTTATTCCTATTATCACTATTGGAACATTCTTATTCATTAGAATGTATTTTGATTCTACTGTAGATATCGTAACTTGTATTAGAAAAACTGCAGGCGCAATGGTTGGTATGATTCCTTCAGGATTATTCTTAATGTCATCTATTGCTGTAACGATTGGTGTTATTAGATTAGGTCAAAGAAATGTATTAGTCCAAGAGCTTTATTGTATTGAAATGCTTGCAAGAGTTAACTGTATTTGTCTAGATAAGACTGGTACAATTACTGATGGTACTATGTCAGTAAAAACAGTTATTGATTATAATGAGGTTCATGGTCTTGCGACTAAAAATATAGTTTCTGCGATATTAAATGCCTTACCAAGTGAAAACCAAACATCACATGCGATGAAAGAGAAGTTTGGTTTAGGTAAGAGAATGAGTCATTTGGGTATTATTCCTTTCTCAAGTGAAAGAAAATATTCTGCAGTTACATTTGTGAAATATGGCACATTCTTAATGGGTGCTCCTGAATTCGTATTAAAAGATCAATTTAAGAAATATGAACGCGATGTAAATAAATATGCATCATTAGGATATCGTGTTATTGCAATTGCACATCAAGATGGTGAAATTTTAGATAATACACTTCCTAGTGGTGATATTACATTAATTGCAATGATTCTAATTACAGACAATATTAGACCAGATGCAATTGAAACAATTAAGTATTTTAAAGAATCTCAAGTTGAAGTTAGAGTAATTTCTGGTGATAATGCAGTAACTGTATCTAAAATTGCTCAACGTGCTGGTGTTCCTAATGCTGAAAGATATATATCACTTGATGGTATGACAGATGAAGAGGTTTCTCGTTGCGCCTTAAGATATACAGTATTTGGTCGTGTTACACCAAATCAAAAGAAGATTTTAGTTCAACAGCTAAAAGCATCAGGTAGAACTGTTGCGATGACTGGTGATGGTGTAAATGATATTTTGGCCTTAAGAGAAGCAGATTGTTCTATTGCTGTTGCTTCAGGTAGTGAGGCTGCAAGAAATTGTTCTCACTTAGTTTTAGTAGATTCTAACTTTGGTTCAATGCCATTTAT
>JAEELJ010000032.1 GCA_016288855.1 Acholeplasmatales bacterium | reverse complement strand
ATAAAAAATAGAATTCCAAAAGATTAAAAATCTTTATGTAATTCTTCTAGAGGACTTTGTCCTCTTTTTCTTTTTTGCTATAATTATAGTATGAGTACTATAACTAATGAATGTCCTATCATTCCACAGAATAAACAAATTGAATATGCTAGGAAATTAATGTTTACGAGACAATTAACTATCGCTGCTAAATCTGGTAAAAATGTTTATGAGAATGAATATATCAAAATAAACAATCTACCATATGCCAGAGAACTAAATGGTAAAATTACTATTCAAGAAATATTTCGTAATCACTGGGATGAATTTAAACAAATATGTAAATCTAATAATAAACCAATTAGAGAATCTATACATAAAAATGTTGAAGCGATGATTAATTGTAAAAATTTCAAGAAGGGTTATTTATGGTATGAATGCCCTAAATGTGGTAATTTTGAAATCAGAGGTCTATCTTGTCACTCAAGATTCTGTCCTTCTTGTGGTAAAAAATATAGAGATGCTAGAGCCAATGAAATATCTAAAACCTGTATTTATGCTCCACATCGTCACATCACTTGGACTATCGCTGAAGAATTAAGAGATTATTTTCAAAGACATAAGGATATGTATGATGAACTATTTGCTGCTATCAATGATGTTCTAACTTATCTTATCCAAGGTAAATCTAAAGCTGCCCGTATAAGAAACGAAAGATTAGGATTTATTTCTACTATCCATACATTTGGTCGAGATATGAAATTCAATCCTCACATACATACTTTAATTGCTGAATGTACTATTGATAAAAATGGAAAAAGAAAGCCTTATACTTTCTTTAACTATGAATCATTAAGAAAAGCGTTTATGAACCAACTATTAAAAAGAATGTATCATTTCTTAAAGAAAAATGCTAATACTAAAGAATTAAATAGTTTTTGTAAATTAAGACAAGACTTATTTAAAAATAAAGGTGCTGGCTTTTACGTTAATGCTCCTCAAAAGGAATGTAGAAGTCCTAGCCAAATCAAACGTATTGTTAATTATGTTTGTAGATATGCAGGTCATCCTGCTATGAGTGAATCAAGAATTATTTCATACAATAAAGATACTAAAACAGTCTATTATTACTATGACCCTCATGAAGATGATGCTATAATTAACGATGATGACAAACAAGGTAGACAATATGTTGAAGAAACTGTATATGAATTTATTGCCAAATTAATTGTTCATATTCCTGAAAAGTCAGTTCACACCACTAGATATTATGGTTTTTATGCTAACCATTCTTCTTTAGATACTTTTCATCAACCAAAACTATTCAAGTGGGAAGAAATATCTAAAATGAAATCTAGTTTAAATTGGAGATCAAGATTGATTCAATCATATAAATATGATCCACTACTTTGTCACTGCGGAGCTACTATGGTTATTGTTCCTGACCTATGTTTCTTCGAAGGATATACTAAGGAGGATGGCTAATGAATTTTAACACTAACAAAAGATTACTAACTTATGATGAGAAAATGCGTAGAGCTATTTTTTATTATACTTTTAATGATTATGATTTTAATCTTATATATGAGGATGAAAATAATTTATCTGACAATTATGGTCAACCTCTTATAAAAATTAAAGAAAATTTTGATAGACTAGATGATGAGACAAAGGCTCTAGTCCTTGAATTCGCTAATCGTGAAATATATGATGAAACTATTGATCTTAAATGCCTAAATTGTGACTACGAGGAACTAAATCAAGATTATGAGGAAATAGAGGAAATGTGGGATGGTATTGATTATCCCAAATTATATTGCCCTAAATGTGGTAAAGGAAAATTTGTACCACTAGATATTTGGAAACAAAAAAACAAATATAAAAGATAAAACAAAACTTTAATACTAGCATCCTAGATTTTGATATCTAGGATTTTTGAGGTTATGCGTATTAAAATACGCCTAAATAGAATTTCCTAATAAATAAAAAAGAACTATGGTTTAGTCCATAGTTCTTTTTTCATTATATTCATCTATTATATTTTTAATATCTTCTAATGTATCTAAGAAGCATACATTATATAGTTTTTCTTCAGTACATAGATTCTTTTCAATCATTTTATTTAATAAATCTCTTAATCCTTCATAAAAACCTTCATAATTATAAATAATACATGGCTTATGAAGCTCGTTTAATGATACTAATGATATAACCTCACTTATTTCTTCTAATGTACCAGTACCACCAGGAAATGCTATAAAAGCATCACCTAGTTCAATCATTTTACTTCTTCTTTCACTTATATTTTTTGTAACAATTAACTCATCTAAATCATCACGCTGATATTCCATCGCAACAAAGCTTTCTGGTTCAACACCAATTACCTTACCGCCAGAATCAATAACTAAGCCCGCAAGTAATCCCATTAAGCCACTTGATGAACCACCATATACTAATGTATGTCCTGATTCACCTATCCAATACCCTAATCTTACTAATGCCTCAAGCATTTCTCTATCCTTAATTCGACTCGCGCCTAAATAAACTGTAATATTCATAAAACCACCACCTTATATAAGATATCCCCTTATCCTATATTTAATAATTCTTCAAGATTATTATAGCATATTAAAAAACGTACCTCAATTGAGATACGTAATTTATAAATCTTTATTCCTTAAATAAGGCCTTATATAAGTCTAAGCCATATGATGTTCTTAATGGTTCGCCTTCAGTAATCTTAAAGCTTCTCTTACCATCTTCTATTCTTTCCGCTCTTAAGAAATATACATCATTATTATATTTTTCTTTAATAAGCATTGATAAATCATACATATGTGTTACTAATACTACTTTTACATTAGAATCAACTAACGCAGATATTATTTCAAATCCAATCTTAGAGCCTTCGTGCTCTGATGTTGATTGGAATGATTCATTTAATAATATTAATGAATTTTCCTCAATCTCAGAAAGCATTATTTTAAATCTTCTTAGTTCATCATCAAATTTACCAGATTCTAATTTTTTATCCTCTTCCTTATCAAAATGAGTAAATAAGGATTTAATTATAGGTAAAGATAAAGATTTCGCATTTACAAAAAGGCCTGACTGCATCAACAAATATGCTTGTCCTAAGCTTCTTATATATGTTGTCTTACCACCTTGGTTTGCGCCTGTAATAACCATAATTTTCATATTTGCCTTATGGTCATTTCCTACTGCAACACTGCCTTTCTTTAAGGTAATTGCTGCATCATATAAATTCTCATATTCCCATGTATCATTAAGAATAGGCATAGATGTTTCTGCGCCAATACTATTTAATGATTTTTCAAGATTCATTGCAGCAATATAGAAACCTAATTCAGTTGCTAAATCACTAAAATATTCTTTAATATTTTGGGCAGCACCACTAAAATTTGTAACAATAGAATCTAGTATTAAATCATTTTTTACTTCAATTTCATGAATTAACGCATTATTCATAGATTGGAAGAAAATTCTTTGTGCCTTCTTCCATCTTCTCTTATCATCTTTATCATAATAAGTTGATCTACATAGCTTATAGCTAGAAATTGCCATAGATTCATTTAGTGATGCACTTGCTTCTAGTCCCTTTGTTTGATCTAAAGATTCAACTACATCCTTTAAAATTGCTACATTTTCTTTACTAAATTTTTCTAATGCACTTTTTCTAAAAGTATTTAGCCCTTCACTTTTAATATCCTTAAACTGATATGCAAGGCTTCTTACAAAATCAATTTGATCTGAAAGATAGCCTAGAATTGAAATTGATGTTGCTATAGATGAATGAGTTGAATCAGATGCAATACCAAAAGGGAATTTACTTTTTAAATCAAGCATTACCTTTCTTGCGTGTAAATATAATTCTATTGCAATTTCTTTATATTTTTTTAAATCATTATATACAACCTGTCTATATTCAATTTCTTCTTTTATTTTTAAATGATGTAATAAGATTTTAGGGAATATTCTTTCTAAGAAAGGATCATCATTTGCTGCTTTTTTAAATAATTCCTTTAATTCTAGGTCAGATATAATTTCATTATCTCTATTAGATAATTCACATAAATTATATAAGCCCTTCCCAAGCAAATTAATTTTCATCTAAATCCCTCCTTATCTTATCATAAGTTAGGCCATATTTAGCCTGGATTGATGATGGGTATGCAGAACCTAATAATAGAGTTCTTGTAATCTTATATGTTCTTAATTCATTATTATTTGGATCAACATTACTTGATAGCACTGTAACATCATTTCTCTTTGATAATTCAGTTAAGAATGTTACGAATAAGCAAATACATCCAATGTTATTGATTTTATCTAATATTAAATTAGAAATATCTTCTCCATCAACCTTAGTTGTTGATGCAAATATTTCATTAAATAAAATTAGGGAATTAGAAGATGATTTATCTAATATTTCCTTTACAGCATTTAATTCTATTTTTAATTTACCATCTAGAGTATCAATATTTTCTTCAGTTTTATAAGATGTATAAATATTATCAATTAAATGAATTTTATTATTAATCCCCTGAATAGGTACACCTAATCTTGCTAGATAATGTATTTGTCCTAGCTGACGTGAGAATGTTGTTTTACCACCTTGGTTAGGTCCTGTTAAAATAATCATTCTTTCATTACCTTTAAGATCATATGAATTTGTAACAACTATTCTCTTTTCAAAATTAAATTTAATTGCTAAAGCTAAATCATATGATTCTGTTGAAATTTCATCATAATCTAAAGAAACCTCTGGAATTGAAAAACGTAAATTATCATTTGAAATCTTATCTATAAGCTGAATATATGTAAAATAGAATCTAATTTCTTTTACTATTTTTAATAGTTCTAATGAATAGAATTCCTTATTAGAATCAAAGAATTCAATTATTTTAATAAATTCTTTTTTATATAATTTAGATAATTTTGCATATATTTCTTCATCTACAGTTGGTGTAGGCTCAAAGTTTGCATCTGGAATATGATTATGTCTTTCATATGTAAATACACTTGTTATTTCATTTATTTTTATTGAAAAATCCTTATCATTATCATGTGTTTCATCAACAAATATTTCATTTCCTTTTAAAATAAATGTAAATTTTATACCATCTAATATTTTTTTAACTTCATCAATTCTTAAAACAAATGATTTAAATTCTTTTCCATTAATATAACCATTAAACCAATCCTTCATTCTATTTAAGGCTAAAGAATTGAAATTTACATTTGATAAATATGAATTAATATCATTAACTATTTTAATGTATTCATTCATTATCTTTAATCTTCTAGATTTATTTGAATAATTATCATTTGCTTCCTTATTTTCAATATAAGCATTATATATAGTTAATAATCTAATAAAGAATTGTTTTATCTTTTGATATATTTCTTTATTACTAAATTCCTTAAATACTTCCTGTCTATATTTAATGTCTTCTAAATTATTTAATGCAGTATAAAAGTAAGGCACTAAATATTTATCAGCATCACTATAATATAATGCATCTTTAATTTGATCTAATTTTAAATCAGTAAAAAAAGATGGCATTTTGATATTCAATTTAGTTTCTTTATCTTTAAATAAAATACTATAATTCATATTGAAACCTACCATTACTAAAAACTATATATATTATAACATATAATATAAAATCACACTACTTTAAATGAGTGTGATTTTATGTGAATTAAATTATAAAGAATTCTTTAATATTTCTAATATATCTTCTTCATTTAAAGGTGCCCAAGCATTTTCAAGTCCTTCATTTATTGCAATATGATGCGCCATTTCAGATAGCCTTTCCTCATTAATTCCAACTTCTCTTAATGACATTGGTGAGCCTAAGTCTTTAAATAAATTATATGTTTCTTCTATTGTTTTATTTGCAATTGCATATTTATCAAGTGTTGGATTAATATCAAAGATATTAATACCAAATGATACAAATCTATCAATAGTATCATCATTTAGAATATGCTTCATCCATCGTGGAGTAACAATCGCAAGACCTGTACCATGAGTAATATCATAATAACCACTTAAGGCATGCTCAATTCCATGGCAAGGCCAGCCTGATGAAGAATTACCTATAGATAAAATACCATTACATGCAAGTGAGCAGCAAACCATAAGCTCACTTCTTGCATCATAATTATCTGGTTCATTAATTGCAATTTTTACGTTCTTAATAATACTTTTTATTGTTGCCTCACACATACCATCAGTGAGTAGTGAATGCTCTTTACAAAAATATTGCTCCATTACATGGTTTATTGCATCAATTGAACCTGCAATAGTTTGTGCTTTTGATACTGAATATGTATATTTAGGATCTAGGATAGATGCTATAGGGAATACTAATTCGGATGCGTATGCAACCTTATCATTAGTCTCTTTCCTAGATATAACACCACCATCATCATATTCACTACCTGTTGCGGCAAGTGTTAATACATCAAATAAAGGAATAGCTTTTTTAGTTCCTACCTTGCCAATAATAATATCCCATGGGTCACCATCGTAATAAGAAGCTCCACATATAGCCTTACAACATTCAATAGTTGAACCACCACCTACTGCTAAAACCATATCAATTTTATTCTCTTTACAAATTCTAACTCCATCTAATACACTTGGATTATATTTTGGATTAGGTTCAATATCCTTTAATTCATATATTTCAAAATCAGATAATAATTTAATAACCTCATCATATAATCCAATTTTTTTAATAGAGCCTTTACCATATGCTAATAATACCTTCTTACCATATGGTCTCATTAAATCTGGTAATTTTTTAATTGAATCACTACCAAATACAAGCTTAGTTGGTGTAAAATAACTAAAATTTTTCATGAATAGCCTCCTTTAATTTCATATAGTAATCATACAATAATATTTTATCATAAAATATTTGAGAAAAAACAATGGTTTAAAAATATGATATAATAAATATAAGGATGTGGTATTATGTCAATCGATATGAATAGCTATAGATTTAAAAAGAAAATAACATTAACTAAAGCGGATAAAATTGGTATCGAAACATATTTTGATATTGATAAAGAAAAAAGAGAGGCTACAGTTAACCTACATTACGAAAAGCCTGATGATATTTTCGATACACATTTTTTAGCAAAAATCCCAATCATAAGTGATGATTTTATTAATGAGCTTTTCTATGCATTAAGAGTTCTTCCATCAAAATATTTTGTTAATTTTAACATTTATTTTGATGATATGAATGGATACTCAGAAAGAGAGCTTGAAAACATATTAATTAGATCTATGATGATGACTAATGCCGAATGGCATAGTGATGAAAAGAAATCAAATAAAATGGCTTTATTTTTCGCTTTATTTGGTTCAATTTTCCTTGTTGGCTTATGGGTTGGTACAGCAATTCTTGAAGCTAATTTTAGTGATGTTTCTAATGCATTACCCTATAGAGTTTTCTATTATATCTTAGATATATTAATTACAGTTATTTTATGGGAAGCTTTGACAATATATTTTGTAAAGAAAAATGAGGATAGGGCAAAGCACATATCTATAAATAGAAGATTAAATGTAGTAACATTTAAAAAGATTGATGAAAAAGAGGAATAGCAAAGCTATTCCTTTATTTCATATACTAATATTTTTTCTCTATTATCATTTAAGATAAATAAATCACCTGTTTTTATAGTATCTATTAATTTTATATTTTTTTTATTATCTAGGTATGAGATATATTGCTTAGATGGATAATAAAAGAATAATATAATATTTCTCTTATTTCTTTTATATGATTCTTCTATTCTTTTTATTACTATTTTTAATATATCTAAAGAAAATGGATTAAAGAAATAAAATCTATCTATATTATCTTTTATAATATAGTCCTTTGCGTTAGAATTAATAAATTCACATCTATTTCCTGATATTGCATTTTCTTTATTAGAAATTGCTCTATCATATAATATTTTACTTAATTCAATACCTATAGTATGACATTTAAGGTAATAAGCTAAATAAAAATCAACTCTTCCCTTACCGCAACCAAAATCTAATAAATTATTCTTTTTTTCAATATAATTAGATTCAACAAGCCTTTCTAAAACCTTATAGGGTGTAGGCTCATATGGGAAATTAGTTAAATCTGATTCGCTATCATCTCTTCCTGTAGTCCTAATATGTAGGCTTTTATCGCATAAGATATCATTATCTTCCATAATATACTCTTTTAATTAATTGGATAGTGAATTAAAATCAAAATCATACCTTTTTTGATTTCTATTTTTTCTTTTTTAGATAAGTGATCTGATAATAATAAAATTCTTGAATTAATATCAAGCTTAGCCTCAAGTGATACTTCATCCATATTTAAAGCTTGATTCATATCAGTTACTGCAGTAATTGTCTTTTTAGTTATATCAACAACCTGAGATATTGTCTTACCAACTACATTTGTTACAGAAGAAAAGCTAATATTTTTCTTTTCTTTTTCTCCAACAAATCCAATAGGTATATATTCATGATTAGATGATTTATAAACTGCTTCTATAAATTCTCCTCTAGAATTAAATTCTAGATTATTTGTTAAATCAAATAATTCTTCACTATATCTAATATCAAAGTCTAATTCTTTTTTTGTAAAATCACTCTTAGTTGAAAGTAATCCTGTATAGAAATTAGGATTATCTGGGTGAGTCATTAATTGTACTAAATATAGGGCAACCATTTGGTATGAAATAATTACATTTGTAATATTTAAAGCCTTAAGGCTTGATCTATTAGATTGATCTAATAATTCCGCAGATATTTCTAAATCACTTGGTAATCTATGTGATGTTTTAAGATTTAATAATGTAGTAAATACATTAACATCAACATTATCACCAAGCGCATTCTCATCTGATAAAATTAATATCTTTTTTCTACATTTTTTTCTATTTAATTCATCAAGTAATAAATTAATATCGAAATCAAAAGGATAAACCTTACATTCTATTTTACCTAATTTAGATGCTGAATAAGCATTTACCTCTTCAACAATAGACTTACTTCTATCATTTTCACCAATTATATATAATTCAAATGAATTATGATATAAATTCTTTTTAAAAGGAATACTCTTATTAAATTCCTTAGGGAAGAATCTTTTATTAAGCTTATTTGGGCCTGATGCTAAAGCATATATTATTTCATCATCAGCATGTCCATAATGAGATACAGGAATACAATCATTGTATTTTTTCATTGTTTCTTCTATACCAGTTATTGTAGGTATTTCATAAAATCCACCATTTTGATATGTTAATAAAGAATAATATAAGTCTGAATAGCTTGAATTAATAGCGCTTCTTGCAAGGACATGGCCAACAACACTTCCCTTAGAAAATGATGTTAATGTTAAATCTTTTAGCTCAGGAGAGGCTTTAATTAATTCCTCTATTGATTTAACAGTATCCTCATCTACTGCCTCAATTGCGATACTTGCCTTTTTAGTAATAGAAATAATACCCATTAATAATTTAAATGTATCAACATCAGTTTTAGTTGTTTTGGAATCATCAGATGGTACAAGTAAAGCAATAGATTTTGATTTTGCAATTGAAATTTCTTTTAATGCTTTTCTAGATGAAACCATACCTTCCTTAACAAATACTGTAATTCCTTTTCTTTCTGTTGCAGTTTCTAAAAATACATTATCGATTTGTTCATTAATTTCATCTCTAGATTTATTTGATAATATTACAACAGTTTTTCTACCAGGTAGGAATGATAATTCTCTTACTAAATTTGCACCTGCAGGTGACCAATTTAGAATAACATAATGATTCTTTAATTTTAGTCTACCAACATTTCTAGCTCTTCTTTCAAATACGCCCTGAAGCATTGATGTTGCAAGACCTACTAATGAACCTGTAAATGTAATCATTTGAATGACAGATAATACTATCTTCATAATTACAACACTATTAGGTGCATCATCATAAATACCACCAGTATTCATTGTAAATACTGTACAATATTCTAAGTGCTTTAGATATGCATCAAAGTTATAACCTATTGCAACTCCATTTTGTTCTACATTTCTCATTAGATATGTCATTATCCAAGCTGCAATCATCAATAATACTATGTTATATATAATCAAAAGATTAAATATAACCAAATATGGATGAGAATAATAAAATACTCTTAACCAGCTAGATTGTCCCTTATTCTTTTTTTTCATAACAAACTCCTTAAAAAGAAAAATATATATTATATTATAGCACAATATTGAAACATAAAAAAACGTCACTTTATAAATAAAATGACGCGTTAATTATTAATCCTTATGAAAAACTGGCTTTCCATCAGCAAAAGAATCAATTGATGCAGGGCAATATACCTCAACACCTAAATCCTCAAGTCTCTTTCTTCCACCTTGGAATCTCTTTTCAATTATTGCAGAAACACCTACAATTTCACATCCAGCTTGCTTTAATATTTCAATTAATCCAATTGCAGCATTACCAGATGCTAAAAAATCATCAATAATAAGAATTCTTTCACCCTTAGTTAAAAATTTCTTATCAATTCTAATTTGATTTAATGTTCCCTTTGTAAATGATTTAACTTCAGCAACATATGAGTTTGCAACATCTAGTGTTCTTGAGATAGTTTTCTTAGCAAACACAACAGGTAATCCACCATATTCAATACCTACACCTACTGCAAATGCAATTCCTGATATTTCAATTGTTACAATCTTATCAACATTATTGAAATGATTTTTAATATCCTTAGATATTTCAACTAATAATTTTGAATCAATTTGGTGATTAACAAATGAATCAACCTTCAATATTTCGTTATTAAGAACGATTCCATCTTTTAAGATTTTATCTTCTAATGCTTTCATAAAATGCCCTTTCAGTTTATAACTAGTTTATGTAGTATTATATCATAAATTTATATAATATTACTTATTATTTAAAAAATCTATGATATTATTTATAACTTTTTCTCCTAATCTTTTATAAGATGAATATGTCTTACCGCCACTACTTCTATTTATAGTAAATGTATTAGGAAGATTCCATAAATCATTATTACCAATAGTACTTAGGGTATCTCCAAAGAAAAAATGATTTTCTTCTTTAATCCATTTTTCAAATGGAGCCTGCTTGAAACCAGGACCAATTGATGTATTAAATAAAATCTTTTTCCCTTTCATTAAATTAAATTGCTCATGATCTAGCAATAAAACATTTTTATTTAATGCTAAAAATATAGCATCAGAATCCTTAACACAATCATTTAGTGATTTATATGTAATTCCAATTTCCTTTTCTAAATTTTCTTTTCTTGTACGTGAATAATATGAAACCTCTGCCCCAAAGAATTTTAATCCCTTTGCGATTAAAGTACCAGATGTACCAAGACCTATTACACTACATTTTAAACTTGAAATTTCTTGAGGATAATTATCCCAAAGCTTAGTATCATTATAATCTTCTAAAAATTCAGTAAGCTCATGAATAATATATTCTAAAACACCCTCATCTCCATAGTCTCTTATCCCTTTTACAACAATTCCCTTACATTCTGCAGCATCTATATCTACATTTGCAGATTCCTTACTATAAAGGCTACAGCACATACCAATATATTTAATATTACTGCAATTATCTATTACATATTTTGAGATTTTAGATGTATATGACAAAAGAACGCAATCAGCGTCATCAATTCTTTTAATTATTTCTTCATCATCCTTAGGTAGATCTTCATAATATATAACTTCCTTTGCAAATTGATTTAATCTTTTTAAATCACATTCAAGCATATTAATTTTTTCAATAATTACTAATTTATTAAACATATAAATCTTTACTCCTAAAATATTATTTATAATTATAAATGTTTTATTCTCTTTATTCAAATATTCAATAACATTATTGTATTTTAAAAGCCAGCAAATGCTGGCTTCCTTAATTAAATACTATTTTCAAGTAACATGTCAATTCTATCATTTGAAGAGCTCATCTGAATGAAATTAGAATCATTAAATATGTGTAATGCTTTTTTATTATCCTTAGAAATAGCTACTCTAATATTTGAAATATTATACTCATCATTAACATATTTAATAAATTCCTTCAATGCTTTTTTACCATTACCCTTATTTTGATAATTACAATCAATTGCGTAATTAGATAAATTAATATAAGACCCATAATTCTTAATCATTACAAAACCAATTATATTACCATTTTTTATAATATCTAACGCAGTAACATTATCTTCTTTTATTGCTTCTTTTATATCGTCACTAGAAGACATATATTTAGATTGAAAAGGCAATAAATTAACATGCAACTTTCTTGTTTTAACAAATTCCATAGTTGCCTCCATATATCACCTTAATTATAGCACAAAATAATATATAATAATTTCATTATTGATATTTTTTTATAAAAAATGTAGTATATTAAGATTAGTAAGCAAAATGGGGGTTAATTAAATGATCGAAGTTAAAAATTTAAAAAAGACTTATGTTACTAAAGGAAATGTAGTAACAAAAGCATTAGATGATGTATCCATTAAATTTCCGGAAAAAGGATTAGTATTCCTACTTGGTAAATCTGGTTCTGGTAAATCTACATTATTGAATATGCTTGGTGGACTTGATAAGGTAGACTCAGGTGAAGTAATTATTATGGGCAGATCTTCTTCTTCATTCTCATCAAGTGATTTTGATAGCTATAGAAACACATTTATCGGTTTTATTTTCCAAGAATATAACATTCTAAATGAATTTAGTGTTGAAGAAAACCTTTCTTTAGCATTAGAACTCCAAGGAAAAAAATCTAATAAAGAAAAAGTAAAACAGCTATTGAAGGATGTAGATTTAGAAGGTTTTGGAAAAAGAAAGCCTAATACATTATCCGGTGGACAAAAGCAAAGAATTGCCATTGCAAGAGCTTTAATAAAAGAGCCTAAAATAATAATGGCTGATGAACCAACTGGTGCCTTAGATTCTAAAACAGGTAAGCAAGTTTTTGATACATTAAAAAAATTATCAACTGACCACTTAATAATTGTAGTATCTCATGATAGAGAATTTGCTGAAGTATATGGAGATAGAATTATTGAGCTAAAGGATGGTAAGGTTATATCAGATGAAACTAAAAATCATATACCTGCTAAAGAATTAAACAATAATTTATCAATAATAGGTAATAACACATTATCAATTAAGGATTGTAAAAATCTATCCGAAGATGATACTAATGAAATTCTTAAATTTATTAATGAAAGTGATAATTTAATTATTGCATCATCTAGTGAAGATATTAAATCATTTAAAAAATCTAATAGAATCACTGATGATAATAAAACCGAAACATTCACTCCTACTATAGAAGAGCCTATGAAGGAATATAGTAAGGAAGAATCTAAATTCATTAAATCTCATCTTCCACTTTCTAAAGCAACAAGAATGGGATTATCTTCACTTAAGATTAAACCTTTCAGATTAATATTAACAATGCTATTAACCATAGTTTCATTTTTAATGTTTGGTGTTTCATCAACATTAATGGTATATAATGAAAACACTGCATTTAAAAATAGTTTTAAAAATTCAGAATATAAAACTGTAAATGTAACAAATAATTTCAATTATATTTCTTCTTATTATCGTGATGGTAATAAACAAAGTTCTTATACTTCTTCAGCTGAAACATATTTTACAGAAGAGGAATATCAAAAGCTAGCTAATGAATATGGTAAAGATATATTACCAATCTATTCTTTATCAAATAATGAAATAAGAATTGAAAATATATCATCTAATAGTGAAACACCTCAAACTCTAACTAGCCAGTCAATTACAGGTCTTGCAACTCAACAGCCTGGGGCTAAATATGAGGATTTATTATGTGGTACATTACCTTTAAATGAATTTGAAGTTGCAATACCTGAATTTATTGCAAAAAAATTATTATTAAATAACTTTTATGACAAGAGTAATAATAAATATCATGTAACATCATATAATGATTTAATAGATAAACTAATTCTACTTTCAATAAATGGTTATTCATATGATTTTACAATTAAAGGTGTCTATAAAAATGATGAAATGCCTTCAAAGTATTCGAGATATGATGAGTATGAATATGCATCAAATTGGTCAATGAGTAATGTTCAATCATTTAGATTCTATATTTCAGAAACAGGATATGATGTAATTTTAACTCCAAGATCAACATATGAAGCTATTATGGATAATAACTACTATCATCAAAGTAGTTATGTCTTAAGATATTTATGCTTCCATCAATCAAAGCAATATGAATTAAAATATGATGATAATTTCAATTCATATAATTATTATGTTGAAAAGATATCTAATGCAAACTATCCAATAACATATCTTAATGGTTTTGATTCTAATACAACAGATGGTATTGTAATTCCTTTATCAACTTTTAGAAATCTTGTTTCTTTTAAATTTCATGACTTTAATATTAAAGATGATGATATTACTAGATTTGAAAATGCAACTTTAAGTATTTTTAATTCTTATATAACATCTAAATATAGTGAATTAGAAGAATATATGGGAGATAAATGGGAATATTTCTACAATAATTACTATACTTATATCTATAATAATAATATTGCTGATTTATATTTAGCTTTAATGAATTTAGATTCTAAATATAATGATTTATATGATGAAATTGTTAATAATGAAGAATATATAAATCAAAGAAATGCTTGGGATAATGATAGTTATAATTCTAATGAAGTAATTGATAAATATAATAATTTCAATTCTTCTTCTAAAACAGTTAAGAAGTATATGTTATTAAGATTTTATACTGGTTTATTACAAAACTCTAATTATTATGAAATCATAAGATATATATCATGTGATTCTTTTACAGAACAACAAAGAAATGATTTAATTTATTTCATTGGTCAAATATATCTTAATGGTAATTATGGTATTACTATAAATGTATCAAATGATGATACAGTAACATCTTATCAAAGATTAATCATTGGATTCTATGATGATAGTGATGCATATGATTGTGGTATATATACTATAAATGATAGTGATTATGATTTATTACTTTCAACAAGCTACTCAGAATATTCTACTAATTATAAGGAAGAAAAATCTTCTACATATTATTCTTATATTTTTGTTCCACTAAATTCCCAAAAGAATATATTAGATAATATAAATAAAACAACTGAAAATGACACATTTTTATCTTTAAATAATACATTAGCAGATAGAATTAGAACTATCTCTTCTATGGTTTCAATAATGAAGCAGGTATTCTTCTATGTAGGTATTGTACTTGCAGTATTTAGTGCATTGTTGTTATTTAATTTTATAACTGTATCTATTTCATCAAAGACTCATGAAATTGGTGTCCTAAGAGCTGTTGGTGCAAGAGGTAAAGATGTATTTAAGATATTCTTTAGTGAATCATTATTTATATCAATTGTATGTCTTATTATTGCAATAATTGGTGCAATTATAATTGTTAAAAATTTAAATATTTATATTACAAATGAACTAGGATATCCATTACATTTATTATCATTTGGATTAGTATCAACTGGAATAATGCTTGGAATAAGCTTACTTGTTGCGTTCTTAGGTACTTTTATTCCTGTATTCCTAATCGCAAGAAAAAAGCCTGTTGATTCTCTTCGTTCTAACTAAAAAAAGCCGCTGTTTTATAACAGCGGTTATTTTTAATATTTATTAATATATTCCATTGCTTTAGAATTTCTAAAATCATGCCTAATTGTCATATCAACTAACTCAAGATATTCATCAATAGTAACCCATCTATATTCTATGTGTTCAAATGATAGTTCAATATCTTCTTTTTCAGTAGGCACAAAGTATCCAATAATAAAGTAAGGATGAGTTTTTTCATTATTAACACTTGTATATAAATACTCAAATTCATTTACAACAATACCTGTCTCTTCAAGTATTTCTCTTTTTAAGCAATCATCCATAGTTTCTCCTACTTCTTTTTTTCCACCTGGATTTTCCCAAAAACCTGCATCAGTATCATAAACTGATCTTTTTAATATTAATAATTTTCTTAACTTCGTGTTGAATACAACGGCTTTTGCACCAACCCAATACTGAATTGCCATAATAACACCTTCTTTTTATTAAAATAAATATAGAATATCCTTTAATTTATTTTAACAAATAATAAATTTTCTGTCAATAAATTATAAATCTATATCTTTTAATTCAAAGCTATATGGCTTTCTAACATTATTTATATATTCTTCTTTACATGCATGAAACTTTTTATAATTATTTCTTGCTTCACTTAATGAAATTTGATTTAAATCGGATATAGAATTAGAATCATTATTGAATTTGCAAATTTCCATTTAAAATTTTTATATTCCATAAAAACTCCATAAAACACATTAAAAAGGTGAATAATTCACCTTTAATAATTTTATTATTAATATTTTAATTATTTAAAATAATTAATGGTACAAGCATTTCATCTGTTAGAGATGTGTGATGTCCCTTATGTCTTTTTGATATTGGTGTTAATAAAGCTATTTTATTAGTATATGTACCTATCGCAATATAATCACCTAGTAATTCTTCTTTATCACCATATGGTCCAAATACACCCTTATCTATTAAATATTTAGTTTTATATAATATGAAATCTTTATTATATTTATTATTAAAATATTCTTCAAATTCTTTCTTATATTCTTCTTTTACTAAGAATGAAACAGCTCTTGCATCTAAATAAGGGTATATTTTTAGCATATTCATTAATTTATCATCATGATATAAATCTATGTATCCAGCAATATCTATTTGACCATGATCAGCTGTAATAATAAATAAAGTATCCTTTGTTTTCTTATATAATTCTTCAAATAAATCATTTATTTTATTTATTACCTTTTTTGCTTCCGTACTTGATACACCAAATTCATGCATTGTTGAATCTGGTTCATATAAATATGCATAAATAAATTGTTTATCACTTTTATTTATTATTGTATTTATATTATTAAAGAAATCATCTATTGTTTCATATTTATGATTATTATTTTCTTTTTTTACTTCAACATATTTAGGAAATACTGTATTAATATTGTAATCTGTATTAGTATTATCAAAATAATATTCTTCTCTTTTTATTGGTTTATCTTTGATAACAAGCTTTAAATCATTTAGAGATTCTCTATCTAAAAATATATCTACATTTTTATTTATATTTTTATAATATAAGCTCCAGCCAAACCATCCGTGCTCTAAAGGATACATGTTACACAATAATGAATTAGTTGCGTTAGTTGTGGTTGATGGGAATGTAGATGTTAAAGTCATTTTAATATTTTTCTTTAAAATAGTATTATCATCTAAATTAATATTTATTGGATTAATACCCAAACCATCAATACACATAAATACTACATTTTTATAATTCTTTTTCAATTCATTCATTAATTCATCTAATATTGGCTTATCATTTTTACAGCCTAAATAAGTTGCTAAAGTAGATGAAATATTTAAATTTGATTTTTTAAAATCAGGAAAAATAAAATCTCTCATTGTAAAACCTCTTTAAATATATTATATTTTTTTGCACTTTCATTTCAATGAAAAAGTGCATTTTTTTCACATCATTTCGTTTGAAAGTGTAATTCCAGTATTCCATTAATTACATACATCTAATTCTAATATATATTATGTTTAATAATATGGTATAATATCATTATAGAAAGTTGGTAATATTAATGCTTTATTTTAATAATATAATAAAACAATTTAACAAAAAAAATTTTAAGCCTTATTGCAAAAATGCAGTAAGGCTTTTCTTTTTGAGAAAAACTGGAGGAAAATATGATTAATAGCAACGAAAAGAAATATGAATTGATAAAATTTGAAGATGGAGAATTTAGCTTAGATGTAAATGTATCACCTAATGAAGAGACTGTATGGATAAATGTTCATGATCTTGCAAAATTGTTTGAACGAGATGAAAAAACAATAAGAAAGCATATTAATAACATTTTAAATGAAGAATGTGATAATTCAGCTGTCGCATTTTTTGCGACAACTGCTTTAGATGGCAAAACATACAATGTCGCTTATTATAATTTAGATGTAATAATATCATTGGGATATAGAGTTAAATCTAAACGAGGTATTCTATTTAGGAAATGGGCTAATTCAGTCTTAAAACAATATTTATTAAATGGATATTCTATAAATAACAAAAGATGTATTGAATGCCAAGAAAATATAATTACATTAAATAATAAAGTAAATAATTTAATTGAAAATACATCTAATATAAATACTAGATTATTATCACTGGAATCAACTGATAATGTATTATCAAATATGCTATTTTATGAAAATAATATATTTGAAGCATATTCTTATATTAAAAAACTTCTTCTATCTGCTAAGAAAGAAATAATAATTATTGATGGATATATTGATATAACTGTATTAGATATGTTAAATGAAATAAATATACCAATTACTATTTACACATTACCTTCAGCTAGTATTTCTATACAAGATATTAATAAATTTCAAATTAATCATAATTTAATAGTAAAAAGAACAAATATAATACATGATAGATTTTTAATAATAGATGATGATATATATTCTATTGGTTCTTCTATTAAAGATGTAGGTAAGAAGAGGTTTGTCATGACTAAAATTATATCCATATCAAAACAAGAATTATTAAAGAATATATAAAATGTAATAATCGTTAAAAAGTATGATCAAACGTTAAAAAGTATCACTAATTGTTAAAAAGTATATGCAATCGTTAAAAGGTGTGCGGTTGCAAATTTATGACTTGCTATAGAAAAATAATAAGGTGCTTTTTTTGACATTTTTGAAGCATTAATAAACACCTTAATTATTCAATTTATGGCTTTTTAAGCCTTATTGTAGAAATACAGTAAGGCTTTTCTTCGTATACTAAAAGGAGCTGTGAAAAAAACTAACTTTTAAAAATTTGGTTTTTCACAGCCCATAAATCATAATTATAGAATTTCTTCTAATTTCTTTCTATTATCCTCTATATTTTTTATTATTAAAGAATAATCTATTTCTTCTTTTTTTCTTAATAATTCTGTTATTTTAATAACAGGATTTAATATTGGATCTAATGATAAATTAGAAAGTATTCCCTTTAGGCCATGAGCATTTGTAAATGCTTCTGTTAAATCATTTCTTTTTATTGCCTCATATAAATTATTAAAGCCTATATTAGAAGGCACTGTAGCTACTAATCGTAAATATAGGGCTTGATTATTAGCACATCTTTTTATTCCTGATTCTATATCAGCTCCATATTCCTTTAATTTTTCTATTGTTAGCATTTATTAAAATCCTTTCTAAATAAATTTTCAAATTCTATGCTATTTAAAGGCTTAGAGAAATAATAGCCTTGAATAACATCATATTTTAATTCCTTTAACTTTTCTAATTGCTCCTTAGTTTCAACACCTTCAGCTATTAATTT
>JAEELJ010000031.1 GCA_016288855.1 Acholeplasmatales bacterium | reverse complement strand
GGATGAGTATAATTTAAGTTTGAATTCACTAAGTTTTCCATACTTAAATTATACCAAAAAAATAGGTTCATTCCCAGATTACACTCTAGGTTTGAACCTATTTTTTTATCTTTTACAGAACTGTTATTTTTTTACAGCCTCATATAAAAAATTTAATTTATTGTTTTAATAATCCTTTTTCCTTCCACAATTAGAACACTTTTTACTTAAAAGTCCTTGGAAGCTACCACCACAATATCTACATAAGCCCATATTCATATAAGCTTTTTCAATTAATGTATTTAAATTATTAATTAAATCAGTATAATCAATATTTTCATCATTCTTATAGAATTCTATTGCATTTCTTAAATGACTAATAGCACTAATGTAGTCAACCTTAGTACCAAATCCATCAAAACACATAAAACCTAAGATTCTATGCATTTCTTTTACTCCATTGTCTAACAATTGACTTGCTAAAGAAAAAGTGTCTTCTGGGGCATAATCTAAGAAATAATTTGCTTCACAAACTAATCCCCACATTGAAGGGTTATCACTTTCTTGCGCATTTTCTAATGCAATATTTCTTGCATCCTCATATCTTTCTTGTGCAAGTAATGCATTTACATATAAATCAGTATATGCAGTGTTTCCTAAATAATCAGCTATAGAAAAATATTCTATTGCTTTATTATAATCCCTTTCTACATTAACACCAAACCAATAGCACTTACCTAAAAGACCATTACAATATCCACTTCCTAGGTTTGCGCCCTTCTCTAAATATTCTAATGCCTTTTCATCATCTTCTTCTATAGTTGCTAAAGTGAAATATCCATCAAAAATTTCATGCTCTATTGCAAGGTTTGCATATTGTCTTGCTAGGTCATTATCTCTATCACGATAATAAAAGCTTAATTCATATGCTGCCATGAAGCAACCAGAATCAATTGCAGCCTTAGCATATGATATTCCATCTTGAATATCACCTTCTAATAATTCTTCTATTATTGCAGATGATACTAAAAATGAAAATTCAGCACTTCCTTTATCCGCAAGGCCTACTGCCTCTTCTGATGTCATTTCATTATCTTGTAATCTTTTATAATTTTTAGCGAATTCTCCTAAATAAGAATCTCCTTCGTTTTCTAATAAATACGCTAACGCATCATTTGATGAAAAATCTTTTGTATATACCTGATCAAAAAAATTCTTTTTTCCATTAATAACAGAAAATAAAAAATCATCTATTTTTCTTAAAACCATAACTATCAATCCCTTCTAATATTACCCAATATTAAATTTAAAATATTAATTTTGTCATATTTTGATTATATATTATATATTTTATTTAGTCAATAAAAGTAAAATAATATAGGTGCTTTAAAAGCACCTACTATTTAACTTGGGAAATTATCACACTTCATTGTTTGAGGCTTACCTAATGAATTTGTAAAATAAAAATAGATTTTATTTCCAAAGAAATTATCACATGATATTGAATTAACTCCGTTAAATGATTGAGATATATCAAAATTAACATATCCAATTCCAGGATAATTATCTGTTTTAATAGATTCTATCTTGCCATCATTAGTAATAACATCAAATGATAAATAACCACATCCTGGAAAATTATTTGTTGATACCTTTAATCCATTAGAGGTATATAAAACATCAAACGATAAATATGAAGTTCCTGGGAAATTTTCAGAAACAATATTTTCTAATTTATCTGAAAAATATCTAAATTCAAAGCTAACATAATTAGTTTTATTATTTGTAGGAACTATATTACCTAGATTATTTGATTTTAATACTATTAATACAATTATTATTAATACTACAAACACAAACCCTTCAACAATTAAAGATATAAAAGCCAATCTTGAAAATTTAGAAAACATTAAGAATACAAATACTAATGCAATAACTATAGTCACAGGTACTAATATTGCAATTATTCTAACCTTACCACCATGCTTTAACAAGAATATATATCTTATTACACTAAACACTGTACTTGCAATCCAAAGTAGTGCAATTGCATTTTCTAAATAATACATCCAGTCTTCTTTAGGCTTAACTGCCTCAGGATTCATGACTCTATCTATTGTCAAAAAGAAATATAAAACCAACGAAACTAAAAATAATGTAAAAGGGATAAAAAAGAATATTAAATCCTTTTTAAGATTTCTCATACAAATACTCTGTTCCTTAAAGAAATTTTACTAATTCCCTCTGACAACATAACACTAATTACCATACAAATCCCTACTTTCTAAAGTAATTTTTCTCCACCCTATTATTTAATTAAAAAAGTATTATTACAACTTGATTATAAACTATATATTAAAAGTAGTCAATATTTATGTTTTTGTCCAAAATCAAAAAATATAACCTGAGTCACAGGTTATATTTATAATTAATTATTATTTTTTCTTTTCACTACTTCTCTTATCATTTATTATTTTCATTTCTTCTTCAGTGATTAATTTACAATTATTTTCTAAAGCCCATTTAACACAACCATTTAATACTAATTTTAAGAATGGTCTTGGAACCTTAACCAGCATTTTTAATGCATCATCACTAAATTTTACATCTGTTTGTAATCTATCTGCGGCATATCTAATACTTGAAATATCAACCTCTCTATCAGGAATACCAACATATTCTGCCTTCTTATAATCACTACACCAGAAATTCTTAGAATCTCTATAACCCCAGTTTGTAGGTAGTGGACAGAAATTAGATTTAGTTACTCCTTGAACAATAGAATTATAATATTTTTCTTTAAGTAGGATATGATCTATTTTTAATATAAAATGAGCTCCAAACCTAGAAGTAATACCATTGAAGTTATGATATGGTCCATTATATTCCTCTTCCACCTTATCATCTTGTGCGTTATCAAGCTCTCTTACCCAAGTGCACTCAAATACTTGTAATGCCTCATCTAAAATCTTAGGATATAATTCATTAGGATTCTCTTCTTTTGATAATGAATCAACAGGAGTAAACCTCATTAAATTTTTCACCTTTTCTTCTGGTGTATCTCCTGGGAACCCCATATTTACATGCTCAGTAAAATTCTTTTTTGAATATGGCATAAAATTAATTGTGCATTTGCCATATTTAAGTAAACTTTTTGCGGTATTAGAGCTATTCCTACATTCTAATATCATCGCATAAAAATCTTTTCCTGCGACATAATATGGGAATACTAAAGAATATGCCCCAAAGCTAGTCTTACTACCATCACAATTTAATGTTCCTACCAAAGTTAAAGGCATTGGTATAAATGATGAGGATTGGTAAAAATTATCTAAAATCCTTACATCTTTAAAATCTTTATTCATTTTATTACCTCTTTTTTAATTTATTAATCATAGTATTTTTATCACAAAACTAATTAAATAATTAATATATTTTAATCTCTTAATCTAGTATTTAATGACAAATTCCATTTGTTTATTTTAAACATAGATATTATATGAGAAATAAATATTATAATTACTGAGAATAAAATAGACAATAATATTATTTTAATATCTATTATAAATGGATATATTTGTCTATATGTTGAAATATGTCCTAATAATATTTTTGTTAATAATAATGTAGATGGTACTGCAAATATAGTTGCTATTGCTATATATAACAATTCCTGTATTAAGAAATATTTAGATATATCTCTTATTCTAAATCCAACTACTCTCATTATAGATATATTCTTCTTATCATCACTTAATTGATTTATTGACATAATAGTTAATATAGATAATCCAATTAATAAAGAGAATATAATTAATACTATTACAATAGAATTAATTGATGAAAAACAAGAAGTTAAATCAGTTCTTAATGATGAAGAAAATACCGCAAGTGAATTATTATTAGTATGTGCTAAATAATTAAGTAGCTTATCTTCACTATTAGTATTAAGAATAAGACTAGACTTATATTCAATACCTAATTCATCCATTTGTTGTTTAGACATATATTCTGTCATGTTATAATACTGTCTTGATATATCTATAACCTTAACTGCTTTATTATTAATAAATACATTATCGCCCTTACTAACACCTAAGTTTTTCGCATCACTAAATGATAATATAATACCTTTATCTAATACATTTGTTCTTTTATTATCATTATTAGGAATAAATACTAAATCACTATCTAAATCTATTGCTAGAGTCTTTAAATAATATTCTTTATCATTTGCTTTTACTTTAGCATATGTAAAATAACAAACCTCAATATCTTCTATAAAATCTTGACTCGATATATCATCTATAAAGCTTTGTTCATATATTTCATTAGAATATATTTGACAATCATAAGAAAGTCTTAAATCAATTGTATGAGAAAGTAAGTTACTTATTGCGTTATTAAGCTGTAATGCACATAATACAATAGATATTGTTGCGAAAGTAGAAAACATAGAAACAAAAAATCTTTTCTTGTTTTTAAAAATAGAATTAATTGCTAAAGTAAAGCTAATACTTCTATTCTTAGTTAATATTCTTGCAAGCTTAGATTCCTTATTATTAATTAATCTACTATTGTTAATTGCTTTTGTAACATTCATGTTTAATATCTTACGACAAGATATAAAACATGCAATTTGACCAATAACAATAATAGATATTATAGATAACAATATAAAATTAATATTTAATCCTCTTGTTACTGTTGGGAATGAATATACATCAATAAATATTTTTGTTGTATATCTTGTAATAAATACTGCAATAATATTACCTATAATAGATGAAATAATTGTGTTTATTAATATAAATAAAGAAAATAAGCCATATATTTCTATTCTTTTAACACCAATAGATATCATTATTGCGATTTCTTTAGTCATAGATTTAATTATTTGATTCATAAATAATAATATAATAACTAAAGTAACTAAAAAGAAAAATACAGGTAAAAATATTGCGGCAGTCTTTATTTGATCAACACAAGTATGAATGTATATATCATATGCTGAATCAGATTCTTTAATAGAATCATTAATTGTAATTCCATTTGATTCTAAATATTCTTCTAAATTAGATTTAACATCATCAATATTATATTGATCTTTAACACTTAATAATATTTGATTAGCATTAAAAATATCTGATATTTCATCTAAATTAATATCATCCTTATATAAATCAACTACTCTTTTAAGTTCATTGTTATTTATATAAATATAACCAAAGTCTTTATTATCCTGCCATATATATTTATATGATGTTACGAATAATGTTTCCGGTGCATCAACAATCTCATATATATTTGCAGGAATTTTTAAATCATTAATATAAAAATTAATATGATCATTTATTTTTAAATTATTTAAATCAGCAAATGCCTTAGCAAGAGATATATTTAAATAAGAGTTATTAAATGAACCATAAGAATAGCTATATCTTTTAATTAATGGATCATTATCATTATATGTATATATTCTAGAATATATTATTCTTTCATTACCATTATTGTTATAACCAAAATATAAATCTTTAGTATATCTATATATGTATTCATTAACACCATCTACTAAAGATATATCAATATCATCTCTTTTAAATGTATCAGTAGATATCATTATATCCATTGATTTATAATCAGTTTTATAAATCTTATAAGATTCATTTAAATTATATATAGCTGATGCTTCACCTGATAATAATGATATAGAAAGAATAGATACTAATATCATAGATATAAAAATACCAATGTGTTTTTTTAATAATGGTAAAATCATTTTCTTTATCATTACCAAAATACCTCATCTATTGATATCTTATTTTCATTCTTTAAATCACTTATTACTAAAGAATCTTTTAATGTAATAACTCTATCAGCTATTTTAGCTATATCCTTTATATGGGTTACTAAAACTATTGTTTTACCATCATCATGTAGCTTACTTAATAATTTTAATACTCCTCTTCCTGATTTATCATCTAAGGCACCTGTTGGTTCATCACATAATAATATATTAGATTTTTTATTAATAGCGCGCGCTATTGCGACACGCTGTTGTTCTCCTCCGGATAATTGATTTGGGTATTTATCTATTTTATCACCTAAACCAACCATTTTTAGTAATTCTTCTGCGGTTTTCTTGTCTCTTGAGCCTGGGGCTAATGTTACATTTTGGATTACAGTTAATTCAGGTAATAAATTATAGAATTGATATACATATCCAATATCATTTCTTCTATATAATGTTAATTGATTTTTATTGAATTTTGAAATATCTGCCCCATTTACTATGATATTACCAGAATCCATATCATCAAGTCCTGCAATCAAGTTTAAAAGGGTGGATTTACCAGAACCTGATCCACCTAATATAACTAAGAATTCTTTATCATATACATTTAATGATACATCCTTTAATGCATATTTTTCTTCTGCGCCATCTATATACTTTTTAGAAACATTTTTAACCTCGATTATTACCTTCTCCATTATTATCACCTATATTAATTTCATTAGGATTTTCTAATGTAGTCTTTTTATTTTTATTATTTCTTATTCTATTCGCAAGATAAAATGATAATCTAAATACAAGATATTCTATCGCAAATAACAGAAATACAACACCAGTATATATTAATAATTTTAAATACATGTTTTTAGGTAAAACATTTGCTAAGCTTTCACCTTCTGTATCATTAGCTAAATATAAGTAATTAGCATCTTTAATATTTTGATTTAATATAATTGATATAATAGCTAAAATAACTAAGAATATAAAAGGCTTATAAATAGTTTTTAAATCATATTTATATCCTTTTACAAACATCATATAAAATACTGCATAAATTGGTAATAAGTGTATACCAAAGAATTGGTAATATCTAAAATATGTAGGACCTGTTGTTGTAATTACTGCAGGAGTAATTAAAGGAACAATTCCTAATGTTAGACATACAAATACATCTATATCAAATAATGTTTTATTTTCAACAAATAAGGTTAATGCCGCAAATATCGCAGTCCACTCACATATTTGGAATGGTAATTTAGTAAGTAATGTATTAGATACTCCTTCACTTCCTACATAAAGTACTCTCCAATAATAACCTGCCTCAAATAATAATATTAGACAACCTAGTACAAATCTAACTTGTTTTTCATATTTAAATTCACTAAGCTTTTTTCTATAAATATATGTTAGTATTATTGCGGCAATTAATAATACTATTGGGAAAATATGCCAAAAAGAGAAATATGTAAAATCTCCTTTTTCACCATATCCAAAGAAACCGTCCTTATAAAACTCTATAGGAGTAACTACTTCTTCTAAAAACATAAATAACCTCTTTCTTTTTAGTAAAAATTTCTAACCAAAAATAAATATACTCCCCAACCCAATTATAATTTTAAAAAATATATTATTCCCTTAATATTATATAACATAACCAAATTATTACAATAAAGGAAGGCTTAAAGAATTTGTATTTAAGTCTAAAAATATTAATTATTTGGATTTTTCTATCTTATTTTCATCTCTAATCTGGAATTCATAACCATCTTCTATTTCAACAGATTTATTTTTTTTAAATCTTATATTAACATTAAGGCAAATACATGAAAAAGCCTTAGATAATTTTCTAAGGCTTATCATACTATTATTTATTTTAATAATTAGTTAATTAATTTCATTTACATTATTCTTATTAAATATACTATTTCCAATTATTGATGTAGCCGCAAAAATTAAATAAGTAATTAAAGTACCAAAACATACATCAGTTAAGAAATGAGCTGTCATATGTATTCTATTGTATCCATAAATAATTACCCATACAAATGCGAATATATATAATACAAATCTAATTATATTCTTTTTAAATTTAATTACATCTGCAAATAATGGGAGTGCAAACATCATAGTTGCGATAGTCATATTACCTGAAGGCCAACTTTTAAAAGAATCATTAGAACCTGCAAAATTAGGTGACATCTCCCACCAATTCTTAAATTCAGATCTTGGATCTTCTAAAGTTATAAGATATTTATATCTTGGTCTTGATGCAACTTGCTTAAGCCATAGATTAACGCAATCACTTACAATACCTGCAATTAATATAACTGCACCTATAACAATTAAAAGAGTAGGATTTTCATCATCTAATATAAAATACATTAATGGTGGTACCCATGCAAGTAATACAACCCAAAATAGATAAGATAGCATTGAAATTATAAATGGTGATTCACCTGCTTTATAATTAAATAAAGCTCTTACTGATTTTCCAAAATATGAATTACAATAATATACTGCAATAAAATATGACAAAATCAATAATCCCCATGCAAGTATTGTTAAATCCTTTTTCTTTAAACCTTTAAAAAGACACATTCCTGCGGCAGGATATAGGCAATATGAAAAATATCCACCGTAATTCGCAAACCATGTTCCTATATCTGTTTTATTAGAAAGTACTTGTGATATTTCAAAATCTAAAAATGAACCTATAATAATACCAATAAGACATACTCCTATTAGGATTAAACCTAAAATCATAGGAACACCTAGTACTTTTCTATCTTTCATATTTACCACCATTCCTTAAATCGAAACTTTGTTACTATTATTCTACCACAAGCTCTCTTGTTGCGATAGTTCTTATATTTATTTAGAAGTTAAAAATATATTTATATAAATATTGTATCATTATTTAATTAATTCATATAAATAAAAAAAGAGCATTCAATTAAAAATCAAAATCTAATTTTTAAATAGCTCTTAATTTATTTATTATTTTTTTAAAAATCGAACTAGTATAACTAATAAGCTCATTTACTTCTATTAGGAATATTATATTTTTCTTTTAAAATCTTCTTATTAGCATAAAGCATTTTATCTGCTTCTTCAAATAATTCACGATATAGACTCATATGATTACTTCTAGCATATCCATATGCTAAAGATAATATTAATTCCTTATCTTCAAATGTAACCTTTGTATATAATAATTTTGCTTTAAACTCTTCCATTAATTCATTAAATCTAATTAAATCATTACCTATAATTATAGCTTGAAATTCATCCCCACCAACATGGAATAATAATGATTCTTTAAAAATAGTTTGTAATATTTGTCCAGTTAATACTACTAAATGACATCCATAGTGATGTCCATATTTATCATTAGTAATCTTTAATCCATTTAAATCCATTACCATGATAATATAATCATCCTTTTTTTCTTTTGTTAATTCATTTAGCTTTTCTATTTCTTTAAAATAGCTTCTTTCATTTAATAGGCCTGTTAATCCATCATAATATGATAATTTCTTATACTTTTCTTTAGATTTACTTAATTCAGTTTGGGTATATTCAAGAATAAACTCTAAAACAAGACCTACACTAAAAAATGCAGCATATAGAATTGGAAATCTTAACTTAAAGCTTAATACATAATCATATTGTAATAATGATGCCCCAATTGGAGTCCAATAAAAGAATATTATAATTAATAACAAGATTAGTGATAATATTGATCCATACTTTTTCCTATATAATAATAATCCACAAGTAGGAAATAAAGCACACCATATAGCTGAGAAGCCTTGTGGTTCTCCTATTATAATAAATGAGGTAAATAAAGCAATTATTTCGATATAAAATAATACTCTAGCAACCATCTCACTTTTTTTATTAAGAAAAAACAAAATAATATTAATTAATAAAGCCATAAAAAATATTGAAGTTTGGTGCATCAATAATTTATATCCGGTAAAATAATTAATTATTGTCATTACGAAAGAAACAACTCCTAAGAGAATATAAACAACTAGAAACTGAAAACTTATTCTTTCTTCATTATTATCTAATTTTGCACTTATTTTCCCAAGCAATTTTTTTATTTTCATAGATAATCACCATAACTCTCTTTTTTTTTATTATAGCAAATTTTTAATCTCATAATAATACTAAAATTGTTTTTAATCTCATCATATATGATTAATGAAAAATAATCACGTGTATATTTTAAACTTTTATCATAAAAACAATGTGATACTGGCAATTCCATCTAGTATGTGATAAACTACTTGTGTCATCGTTCTTAATGTTTGACATAAAAATCTTTCCTTTCTTGAGTGTAGGCAATTGGACAATGCCATTATACCATAGAGGAAAGATTTTTATTTTTCACCATAGCCACGAGCACTTATGGTCACACCCGCATAGCAGGTGGTTTTATGTTACTCTTCGAGCAACATAATAAAAAAACGGAGTATCATTATTTGATTCTCCGTTTTTAATCTTTTATTCTAATAAAATTGAACCATCTGAGAAAATAATTTTAGTTGCAGGAACATTTCTATTCCAATCTTCACCTAAAGACATCCACCTCCATAAGCTCTTTACATGTTTACTATGATCTAGAACTGTTAAAGAGCTACATTCTGCAAATGCCTCTTTTCCAATTTTAGATAAACTTATATTAAATGTAACTTTTTCTAAGCTTGTACAGCTATAGAATGCAGAATCGCTTATAGTCTTAAGATTTTCATTTAATATAAGAGTTTTTATAGATTTGAATCCAGCAAATGCGTATGCATTAACAGTAACTAAATTTTCTGGTAATTTTAAAGTTTCTATTACACTATATTTATTTTCATCATGTGTAACTGTTCCATCTTCATCAAAGAAATAAATATTATTTGAAACAATCATTGGGTTTGAAGTAAGACTCTCAAATGTAATACCACACCAATCTTCTACTGTACCATTATAATATAGGCTTGAAATGCTTGAATCAATAAATACACCCTTTCCAAATGATTGAATATTTTCATCTAATGTAATTGATGTTAAGCCATTAAAGCCAACAAATTGGTAGTTTCCAACAGATGTTGTATTTGTAATTGTAATTTCATTTAATAAGCTATATTTCTTATTATTATATGTAACTGTACCATTTGCATCTAATAAATAGAATTCAGTTGCATAATACATTGGGTTAGAATATTCATTTCCAAATGAAATATTTAACCAATCTTCTATTTTACCATCATAATATACCTTAGCTAATTGACTACAGCCTAAGAATGCATCCTTACCAACTATATTAATACTTGAAGGAATTAATACTGATTTAAGATTTAGACAATCACTAAAGGCATTTGCATCTATTTCAGTAATACCCTTAGAAGGAATTATTGCGTCTACAACTGTATTAGGTAGTGTTAAATCAAAATTGAAATCAGGATCTTTCTCGAAAACTGCACCAATAGTTAAATTTTCTAATTTAGATGTATCAATTTCAGTGATTTCTTGGTTATTATAATCATTAACCCATTTTACAAATGATAATCCAAATGGATATCTTGTAGGCTCAGCTAATATAATATTTGGAGTACTTGATGTGTAATATGTTGGATTATTCTCATTTTCTGTTCCTGGAGCACATTGATATTTAATTTCAAAATAATCCCACTTTGCAGTTAATTTATATGATTCACCGACTGTTACTACCAAGTATTCATTTTTAAAAACATTGCCCCAAGCATCATACCAACCTAAGAATTCTCTATTTGATAAAGTTTTTGCGACAACAATTATCTTTTCACCGTAATAGTAAGTATCCTTATAAGAATCACACCAATCAGTATAATTCTTAACCATTATTTCTCCAGATTCATTATTATTTGATTCAACCTCAAGACTATATGCTTTAACAGTAAATCTACATTCTAATTGAACATCCTCTTCAAATAAATAATAATCTAACCTCTGATTTTCTGAAATTAAAACTCCATCTTCATACCAACCATCAAATCTACAATAGCTTGAATAATCTGTTCTTATATATGAATCTATATATGCAATAGAATTCCATTTATGGAATGATGAAGTATCACCACTACCATAATTAGAAGGTAGAGTCTTATAATAATCTAAAATTTGATTATTTACTCCATTATAAGCTACATAAGTAATATCAATATATGCTTCTTCTTTATATTTTGCAGTAATAGAAATATTAGATTTAAATTCAATTTCATCTAAATCAACTAAAGTATTTCCATACTCATCAAATAGCATGGTATCACCATATGCCCAACCAGCAAATTTATAATTATCTTTAACTATATCATAATAGAATTGATTAGCTTCTAGCTTATCAGTTTTAAATGTATTAACCATATCACCTGATAATCTTTCACCACCATCAGTATTAATAATTACAGTATAGTCTAGTGGTTATGCCATAAATTGTGCAGTATAAATTACATCTTCAGTAACAATTGATAGCTTGGGATTCCAACCAATGAATTTATACTTAGATTCATCACTATTCTCCATTGTAGGTTCATCACCATCATAATATGCCATATCACCTGATGCAACCTGATATGCTTTTATTAAAGTATTATCCTCATATGCGAAAGTAACTAAATATTTATCTAAAGCACATGGAGTGTATGTGGCAGTGTATGTAGCATTACCAGTTACCTTTGTTATGCTAGGATTCCAATCATTAAATAAATATCTATTATATTCATCATGTGGCTTTTCTGGAGTTGTTCCCCGATAAGTCGGAATATTTCCTTCCTTTACAGTTTGAGTTTCTAAAACCTCACCATCATAATTCTTAAATGTAATTGTATATTCTTGCTTTAATGTCTTTTTATAATAAGCTTGATAAATCTTATCCTCTGTTGCTTTTTCAATAGTTGGCCACCATTCAGAAAAAGTATATGTATAATCTTCATCAGCTTTTCTTGTAGGCTCAGCTAAAGGATATGATGGCATATCACCCTTATTAACCTGTTCTGTATATAAAACAGTACCATCATAGTCAGTAAACATAATCTTAAAGTCTTTCTTTCCACTACATGATGTTGCAAACAATATCATAGCGAATACAAAGACAAAAGATAAAAATGCCCCTATTTTTCTCATTTCTTCATCCCCTTATTTAATTGAACTAACATATACGGTTATGATTATAGCATACTATAGCTTTTTTGTAACTAATTCAAACATATTTGTTACAAAAATACAAATATTAAATAATAAGAATGTATGTAAAGGAATGTTTTTAATATGAAATATGAAATTAAAATACCTAACTAAAGAAATGATATTAAAAGAAAAAAGGCTTGATACTTATGTATCAAACCTAATGTTTTTTAGCTGGTGCCCGAAACAGGACTTGAACCTGCACTCTTTCGGAACCAGATTCTAAGTCTGGCGCGTCTGCCAATTCCGCCATTCGGGCATAAGAGTGTTGCAATGTTAAACTGCAACATCAATTATATCAAAATTTATTTTCTTGTCAATTGTTTTTTAGTGTTTTTTAAATATTAATTAGCTTTAGGAGCTAATACTTCTCTTTCTTTATTAATCTTTAAATAAATCTTTTCAGTATCACTCATTAGTTTATTAGATTCCTTCATAATCTTTTCTTGATTTGCCTTGAAGCAATCTACAATTTCTTTTTCCATTTTTCCTTGTTCTACATTTTCATCTAAGATCTGTATAGTCTTTTTAATAGACCAAGCTTCCTTATAGCTTCTTTTAGCTGATAATGCAGATATAACATCTGCAACCTGTAAGATTTTTTGATCAATAGTCATGTTTTCACCCTTAATCTTATTAGGGTAGCCTTTACCATCAATTCTTTCATGATGTCTATATGCGATTTCAACTATATCAAAATCCATTTTACCCTGTAGCATTTCTTTTGTAAATGTTACATGCTTTTTCATCTTAGTATATTCTTGATCAGTAAGCTTATCTGGCTTTTCTAATATTTTTAGTGGTACTGAAACCTTACCTAAGTCATGTACTAAACCTGCAACATAAATTTTTCTTCTGTTAGCCTTCTTAAGTTTCATTTTCTTAGAAAGTGAATATGCAATATATGCAGTAACCTGAGAATGTGATAATGTTTGTAGGGAATACATTTCAAATAGTGATGAAAGCATTATAATGAAATTCATTCTTTCCTTCACACCAAAGAACATTTTAGAAATATATTTATATATTACTGTCTTATAATGCATTGAATCAATTTCATAGAATATATCTGTTTTATTAACTAATCTTGATAATGCAAGTACATCAATACCATTATAATTATCCTTATCATCTACTATCTTCTTATAAGCTAAATCTTTATCATGAAACTTAATAAGATATTTAGTATAATCTCTTGCAATCTTAAAACGCATACCATCTAAATAATAAGAAGCGAATCTCTTATCATTCTTTTTAACTAATATCATTGATGCATAATCCTTAATTGGAGAGAAATATTTTAAGAATAAATAAGTTTCAATGTCCTTATCTAGAGTTCCTTCTCTTGCAGAAAGGCTACCTATATCATTGAAGCAAGCTAAAAACACACTCTTCTTTATAACATTATTAGATACTCCTTCTATCTTACATAATTTATAAATTATAAATGCGAGCTTAATATTTTCTTCTATTAATTTTTCATCTACTCTTTTAATAAATTCTAGACCTATCTCCCACAAGTTTTTAGTAGGTACTATGTTATAACAATTTGGAGTTTTCATAAAATCACCTATGGCTATTATAACATATAATAAAAAAATCTCACCATAAAGGTGAGATAATTTTAATTATTTCTCTTTTTGAAAGCGAATACCATAGATATTATAAATGATATTAATGATACTATCATCATAAATACTGATGTAGCTGAAATAGAAAATACTGAGAATGTAGCTCCCTTAAGTGCCATTCCGATTTTTACTGCAGCAGCAATATTTAAAACACCAAATACAATAACTATTCCACTATATATAACTTGAATTATATTTGCTAGCTTATTCTTACTTTTTAATACAAATATTAATATTAGATTAGAACCTGCTAAAAAGAATACTATAATACTTCTAAATACAATACCAGATATTTCAGATGAATATCCTAAATCTGAAATCTTAGTTGTTATTATTCCTTCAAATGTTGCCTCAGTTATTGAAGCATTTTGTGCAACGAATAATAGTATTAAAGCGGCTATTGCAGCAGCAAATAATAATATAGTAGATGGGATACATGTTAATACATTATATCTTTTATTCTTTGCATCTAAGCTTTTTTGGAAATCTGCTTCTAAGCTAGGCTTAATAGAATCAAATTTTTGACTTAATCCAGGGACTAAATCATTATTAGTTTGATCATGTGCAAATAATTCAAATTCATTAATTGCAAGTGTAAAATTGTGCCTATCAGCTATAGACATATGGGATTCTTTTTTACAACGAGTTACATAATCATTATATTTAATATTAATTTCTTTAACTCGTTTCATATTACTATATTCATCAATAAGATTTCTTGAATCCTTATAATCAGGATATAGCATTAAAAGCTTAATACCTGATTTAATCATATCACGATTCAAATAATCCTTTGCTTTATTATAGTTTGCTTCCATAATTAAAGTCTTACATTCTTCTATTTTAGCTTGACTATCCTTATGTGATAAAATCTTTTGGAATTGAGCTATTGCATCATCATAATAGCCCATATTCATTTTTCTTAATCCATCCTGATAGAATGCATCCTTAATTCCATCATTACATTTTTCAATATAAATAACAGAATCACTAAATTCAGGTACCGCCTCAAAATTAGCCTTTGCTTGATCAAATCTACCTTCGTTATATAATCTAATACCAGTTTTATAAACTTGTCTTTTATAATTATCCTTTACACCGCTAACACAAGATTCTAAGAAATTCTTTAATGAAGAATCCGCAAATTTTAATGCTTTTAAGAAATTTTTATTTGAAGAAAAGTCTTCAGTTATTTTAGTTAAATCATTTATATTTTTTAAATCTAAATCCATTATTAGCTTAGCTAAATATGCATTAGCATTCTCTGGATTAGTATTTAATACCTCTTCAGTAATCTGATTAGCCTTAAAATAATCTCCATCCTCAATAAACATGAATGCACGTTTCATTTTGCCTTCATCATTTAATGATGGTTTTACTTCTTCCTTTTCTTTTACTACTTCATTTGTAGATTCTTTAATATTTTCTTGGCTATAACCAATTAATTTAGTTATAACATGAGTTAAATCCTCTAAGAATCCAATATCATTTAAATTCTTTCCTTGGAATGGTAAGAATTCCTCAGGCATATCATATGCTTCCATATCTTTATAGCATGGAATTAAATATTTGCCTTGGCTTTCTCCCATGAATGAAATAAATCTTGACCATTCGTTTTTAACCCATGGTGCGTCAAAGAATTCTTTTTTAGTACCAATCGCAAGCATAATTTGAGCACTTCTTAATGCTGAATAGATTACTGGTTCATATTCAGCGCCAAGCTTATTTTCTAAAGAAACTCTTGAGAAGAATACCTTGAATCCTTTTTGTGTCAATCTGTCATATAATTGAGCTGCAATAACTGAATCTTGAGTTCTTTTACCAGTTATTGGATCAGTTTCTTTATAACAAATAAATATTTGATATGGCTCAACTGCTTGTGATAATCTTAATATTTTCTTTTGTAATTCATCAATTACAGTTGCTTCTTCTTCATATAATCTTCTTGCGATAACATCAGCATTTTCTAATGCTTGCTTGTAATCATAATCATCAAATATAGATTTATATAATGTTCTATGACAAGTAGGAACCTTTTTCTTTGTTTTAGGATCATCAACATATTCAATACCATATTTAGATAATACTAATCCAAAGTGAGCCTCTGCCTCATTTGGGAAGTCTTTAATAATTGACTCATATGCAGACATAGCCTTATCAAATTCATTATTAAGTCTTAATGTATTTGCTCTATTATATAAATTTGTTTTCTTTTCAGTGTCTGGTTGAAATACTGTTTGTACTGAATCACAGTAAGGACATGTTACTGTTGATGTAGTACCATCAAAATTAATATTTGCACCACACATTTTACATCTGCATACTCCCATGATTTAAAACTCCTACTTCTTTAAATTTTTAACCATTAAATTTCTTTCTTTTACTAAATCAACTAATCTATCAATAGATTTAGAAATTTCATCAACGCTCTTCTTATCGCTAATATCAAGCTTAATTGCTTGTAATCTTTGTTCAATTTCTTCTTCATATGATGCTACTTCATCTAAAGTAACAGGATCTGAATATTTAATTTCTTCATCTAATGTATAATATAATTTCTTAATTTCAGGATCATCAATTGAGCTATATAAAGCACTTGATTTTGCTTTAATTAAATCAAAAGTCTTTGTTTTATTTTGTGCCTTATCTTCAATTTGCTTAACAATATCTGTTGTTGCCTTTGTTGCAACAAATCCAATACAACCAAATATTAATAGGATTAAAGATATTAATAATGGAATCCATGGTTGAACAGCAACAAATGAATTAGTTACTATAACAGCAATAGATGTTAATAGCTGTAATGCTACATAAATGCCACCAACATATAATAATGATAAACCAAATACCTTAGATTTTAAAGTATTATCCTTAGTTGCAAAGAATGCATATACTAAGAATAATAATAAGCTTACTACTGCGAAAATATATGATGTAATCCATGAAGCATCATTTAAATGCTTATATGGAATTACAAATGCTACTATACTTACTACAGCTATTAATAAAATATCTACAATTAGGATATATAAGAATGACTTTTTCATTACTTAGCCTCCTTCTTTGTTCCACATTCATTACAGAACTTACCTGTATTGCCTTTTGCACCACAATTTGGACAATCCCATGTTGCATTTAAATCAGGCTTCTTTGTTCCGCAATTGTTACAGAATTTACCTGATAGGTTAACTTGTCCGCATGTTGGGCATGTCCATGCAAGTTCATTCTTTACCTCAGGCTTCTTTGTTCCACATTCTTGGCAGAATTTACCTGTATTGCCTTTTGCGCCACAATTTGGACAATCCCACGCACCTAATGCTGGCTTTGGTTCTGGCTTTGGTTGGCCACAGTTAGGACAGAATTTAGATGTAATATTTGTTTGTCCACAGCTGCAGTTCCAATTACCTTGAATTGTACCAGAAACGCCTTGGCCTAATTGGCTACCGCCTTGGAATACTGGTTGCATAGCTTCCTTTGTCATATTAACAACGCCACCAACTGCACCTAAAGTAACACCTAAGCCAACTACATCTGATGCAATACCTCCACCTGATGTTCCACCAGAGCCTTGGTGAGATACAGCCTCTAAGCCAACCTTACGTTGGGTTTCTTGCTGGTATGTATAACCCTTCATTTGCATTTCCTTAGCCTCAGCTTCTGCATGTAATCTATAAGCCTCAGCTTCTCCTTCAGCCATAATTATCTTTTCTTTCTTACCTGTTTCTGCTTCAACAAGCTTTCTTCTTTGCTCTGCTTCAGCAACAGACTTTTTAATTTCTTCTTCCTTAACTAATAAATATTTTTCAGCATATTGAGCCTTTAATCTCTTGAAGTTAGGATCATCATCTGGAGTTGCAACATTTGTAACCCAGAAATCAGGAATAGTTAAACCATAATCTTCTAATGTTGGGTTAATTGCATCCTTTAAAGCTTGTGATAATAAATCAATATTTTCATCAATTTCTAAAATGTTAATATTGTTTTCTTTAATTGTTTTTGCAAGTAAAGCTTTAACTTTAGATACAACTAAGCTCTTAAACTTACCAGTCATTTGAGATGTTTGGTAACCGCCTGCAATATCTTGCTTATTAATGCCAGATGTTGTACCAACAAGTTTTAATAATAGCTTTCTACCATTTGAAACTCTTAAAGTGAATTCACCTGATGCGCCAATTTCAATATGTAGACCTGAATTTGGATCAAATAATCTAACCTTTGAATCAGTTCCCCACTTAATACCAGTTTCAGTTACAAGATTAATGAAATAAACCTCACTATGGAAAATATTTTCTCCACCAAATGGTATTTCAGTAATCTTATTTAATAATGGAAGTTTTGATGTTTCTAATGTGTGACGACCAGCACCAAAAGTATCTAATGCCTTACCATCACGGAAGAAAATTGCTTCCTGAGATTCATGTACAATTAATTGAGAGCCAATATTGAAGTCTTCTTCTGGATATTTCCAAATTAAAACATCATTACCTCCCTCATATTTTATTACACTTAATGCTACTTTTTCTTTTTCTTTTGCCATTTTATTCTCCTCACCAATTATTTTATTTCAACATTCTCTAAGGCAAATTCTAATAATACCAATAATAACTCATTTCTGTTTCTACCACTTTCACTTGCTAAATTATCAATCTTTTTAACAAGCTCAGTAGGTATTCTTGCTGATATTATTTGATTATCTCCCTGATACTTCTTTTTTTCTATTACGAGCTTTTCTGCCATAATGTATCCTCCTTTTTTATAATTGTATTTCATCTACATTATAATACAAATGTATACAAAAGCAATACATTTTTATTTAACCCCGTATTTTTTCATTTACAATCAAAAAATTTTATACATTATAATTATATAATAATTATTTACATAATAAAACAATAAAATGCATTGCAAAGCAACGCATTAACACATGTATATTATAATAAATTCTTTATACCAGATTGATTCTTATAAAAAACTAGCTCAACCTTAGAATCTAGCTTATAACCAAGTTCATTTAAAATATCCTTTGTTACATATTCTTTTACAAAGCATAATTCATTAGTCTTAGTATAAAAATTAATAATTAATATAAAATCATTTCTATTAAATAAAGTCTTTTTATTATCTTTTATTTCTATTATTTTACCTAAGAGGGTATCACCATTTTTTATTGCATTAACTGTCTCTTGGTAAATAATAAGAAATACTAATGAAACTATTAATGATATAAATCCTAATGCACCAAATACTAATCCAATAATTAATAAAGCATATCCACCAATATTCAAATATATCATCAATAAAGAAATAGTTAATATTGATGCTATTAATGTCATAAGTAAGAAAATCATTAATGGCTTTTTTGATTTAAAATGTTTTACTTCTTTAGCATCATCCATAATATCGCCTCTTAAGTAAATTATATAGTAAAACTCTATATAAAGCAAAAAAATAAAAAGAGATTTTTCTCTTTTTATTCTCCTTCAAATTCAGTTAAAGTCTTAACGCTATATTTGCTTAAAAGCTTTTTACCGCCTAAATCAATTAAATCAATTACAAAGCCCATACCAGCAACTTCTGCGCCAGCCTTTTCAATTAAGTGTGCAGCTGCAAGTGCAGTACCACCTGTTGCTAAAAGGTCATCAAATAAAACAACCTTATCGCCCTTCTTTACTGCATCCTCATGCATACATAATGTATTAGTACCATATTCTAATGAATATTCTTCTGTAATTTGTGCTCTTGGAAGCTTATTAGGCTTTCTAATAGGTACAAATCCTAAGCCTAGCTTTGCAGCTACTGCTGCACCAAAAATAAATCCTCTTGCTTCAGGACCTGCTATAACTGTTGCACCAACGCTTTTGGCATATTCTGCAAATACATCAACACAATATTTAAAAGCTTCTCCATTTTGTAATAAAGTAGTTATATCTCTAAATATAATTCCTTCCTTAGGGAAATTAGGGATTGATGTAATAGTATCTTTTAGGTTCATTTCAAAAGTCCTCCTGGATTATTTTATCAACAAGTAGTATTTTACCATAATCATTTATTACATTAAATATGTAAATAAATGAAAAAAAATAAAAATACGGACTTAACAATTGTGTTAAGTCCACACTTTTAATTATTATTAATTTTTTCTTTTGAAACCTTAAATGCTTCTTCTAAAATTTCATCATTTGAAGCTAATTTCATTTTCATCATAGGTCTTATACCTAATGTCTGTTTTGAAACATATTCATGATCTAATCTATAATCATGCTCTAAATCTGGCTCTTTAGTATCAGATACAACAAAATAGCTATTATCTTTATCCATTGGTGTTCTTGTCCAATAAACTGAGAAGCCAGTTTTCTTATTTCTATTTAATCCTCTTCTTACAGCTTCAGGTGTTGCATTACATAAGCTTTGGAATTTCTTTGGATAATATTTATAAACCTCACTAGCTGAAATAGGATATAAATAATCTAAGGTATCATCACATACTAATTCACCATTAGTCTCACACATTCCTAATACATTATTAAATCTTGTAGATTCTATAGAATTATTTACTTTAGTTAATATTATTTGCTTTCTATCCTCTTTAGTAAATATTTCATTCATTAATGCATTATTCATATGGCTTCTAATTAATGAATTATAATAATTAGATCCATTTAATAATTGATCACTAGATTCATTAAATGCACCAACATCTAACACATAATGAGATATTAAAGTAATATCATTTGGTGATGTTTCTAAAACATCCCATGAAATAACTATTCCATTTTGTTTTCCAAAAAGAATTATATCTCCAGGCTTAATGTCTTCATATCTATATAATTCAAGTCCTTTAACATAAGTCTTTGTTGCTTTTAATTCTAATGCTTTAATTTTTTCTGTTATTTCATCAAGATTTTTCTTTTGTATATCAATTGCTCTTTCTTGCTTAGTAATTAAATCATCTAAAACTATTAGATTCTTTGATTTTTCTTCTATATCCTTTTTAACATTTTCATATTCTTCTATTTCTTTTCTATTTATTTTTGTTAATTCAGATATTTCATTACGAATCTTTTTCTTTCTACCAAATTGTAAGAATTTAACCTTCTTTAATTCTATTTCCTTCCTTTTGATTTCAACTGCATCCTCACTAGTTTTATTCTTTAATTCAGTATATCTACCATTCTTTAAATCATTTAGTGATGAAAGTAATAAATCATATTCCTTTTTCTTATTATAATTTTCAAAGAACTTAATAGTATATTCTTCATCTATAGCTGAATAATCCTTATAAGCTTCATTAAGCTTAGATTTAACATTTAATAATTCATTTTGAGCTATTATTAAATCATCTCTTATTTGCTTATCAGGTATAACATTTTTTAATACTCGATTTTTATCCTTCATAGAATCATTAAGTCTTCTTAATATTTTTCTTTCATGCTCATTTATTTTATCGTCTACGACAAATATATATGCTGCCAAATATATAAATGATTCTAATATGTCACTTTTAAATGAACCTAATATGTTAAATAAATCAATTCCCTTATCCTTCTTTTGAGCAAATGAGTTTTTAATTTCATTATGAGTCAAATTAAGTCCAGTTATTTCATTAATATATGAAGTTTCCTTTTCTGATACTCTTCCGTCAATAGAAACAGCATATATAGCGAAATTAGAAATTAAATCAAATGTGAACTTCTCATCCTTTTGATATCTTTCCATCATCATATCCATTAGGTTAGATACAATTTCTCTACCTTTGCCTAATAATTCACTATATTCCATCATTGAAACTTCATTACATAATTTTTGTACGCTTATTTCCATAACGCTTACCTCCTTACTGCAAATTAGCAAAAGGGATATTAAAAAAATATTATAAATCCAGCTTATGCTTTAAATATATACTTTTAAAAAACATTTTATTCAACTTAATTATAATCGATATTCTAATATCAGTCAACAGCAACGGGAAATAAAAAAAGAACCCCTTAGGGGTTCTATTTATACCTTTAAATCTCCATCTTTAATTAAACCAAATCGTCTAAATAATAAATCAATGCCAAATACTAATACCGTAGGCGCAATTATTTCAAGTACAAAAATACCTACCCATGTTTGCCAAGTATTACCCATTGATGCATATGTACCAATTTGGCCTACTAGACCAGCAGTACCCATACCAGCACTTGAACCAATACATACTAATTCTAATGCGCAAGTTGAAACTGGGCCTAGAATTGCAGATGCAATAATTGTTGGTAACCAAACAATAGGTTTCTTTAAAATATTTTTAAATTGAAGCATTGATGTACCAATACCAATTGATATTACCATACCAATATTATTATCACGTCTAGATTGAACTGCAAATCCAACCATTTGGCAGCAGCATCCCACTATTGCAGCACCAGATGCAATTACAAGACCTCTATATTCATTTGATTGTAAAGCCATTTGAACAGTAACATCAGATGGTAAAATAAATACCATAGCGCCAATTGCTGCACTTGAAATAGGTGCAGTTAATGCCATACCCATCAATACTGCAACTAATATACCCATAACAAATGGAACAGTTGTTGTACCAGCATTTACTAACCATTGAATACCATATGTCACATAAATTGCAGGGAATCTAACAAGTAGACCAACAGTTAATGCAACAGCAATACCAAATAGTGGAACAATTAAAATATCAACAGGAGTTTTCCTCTTTAATACATACTTCATTGCTAATGCAACACAAATTACAACTAAATAAATTGTAAGTGGATCACCAACTTGGAAAGCTGCTGTATTACTTAAGACACCATTTGTAACAAATTTTGTTGATAAACTAAACATAGCAGCAATTTGACCTGCAGCACCTAATACTACTACCTCTAATGGCTTTTTCTTTAAAGATAGCGCAACACCAATACCGATACCAGCACCAGTTAAATTTTGTAGTAATATTCCAGCACCAAATCTAATTGTTACCTTATTTTCATCAATAACCTTTCCTGCTAAAATATCATTCATAAATTTACAAAATGCATTATCTCCATAACTGAAGAATCCACCTATTGTACCAATGATAGTACCAATAATTAAAGTCGCAAATAAACCATATGCCATACCATTTAATGTAGTAATAATAAATGACATTACATTATTAGTTTTCTTTTCTTCTTTTAAAGTATCTTCTAATACTTCTTTTTCACTAGATTCTTCATTTTCTATAGTAGTATTTTCTACTGTAGTTTCATTTTCTAGCTTTTCATTTTTCTCTTCCATAAAGCACTCCTATTATTAATATTTGTTTACTAATATATCATAAACAAATATTTTATTTGATATGTAATCGTTTTCTAACGATAAAAACTTTTAATTTTTATAAAAAGAGTGCATAAAAGATTTATGAAATAGGGTAGAGGAAAGAAAGTAATTCTTTGCCCCTCCCATTGCACCGTACGTACGGGTCTCGTATACGGCGCTACATTTATATTATTCACAAACTACTTAAGGTAGTATGAAAGAGGATTGACCAGTCCCGGTCTATTC
>JAEELJ010000030.1 GCA_016288855.1 Acholeplasmatales bacterium | reverse complement strand
TTAAATATGAATAAATAATCTTATCTACTAATACATCAGTTTCATCAAATGCTCCACCAAAATCTACAACATTGAAGCATTGTACTTCGAAATCAATATGATCTCCATCTTTTAATTCATAGCTTGATGCACCAACTGATGCTTCCTCACCATTAACCTTAAATGCAACATAATAGTTATTATCTATTATTGAGCCTGCAATAGATGTTAAATAGAATCCATAATCAGTTTCATAGCCTGTAACTTGATAGCCTGCATCTTCAATATCAGATAATATAGACTTTGATCCTTCCTTTGAAGTTAATTCTAAATTATCTATTAATACTTCACCATCAATATCCTTTAAAGATACTGTATAAGTTATATCTTTAGCTTCTGTTGTAGTTTCTAATGTAGTTGTTGTATCTATAGCTGTTGTTGTATTAATAGCTGTTGTTGTAACAACTGGATTTGTTGTAGTTGTAGTAGTTTTTTCATTTTTACATGCAGCAAGTGAAATAATTGAGGCACCTGCTAAGCCTAATAATAACATTTTCTTTTTCATAATAATCTCCATTTTTTTAATATTCTTTTATTTCGCCTTTAGCAATTAAGTCTTCTATCATAGTAACTAATTCTAAGGCATCTTCGCTATAGTAGTCAGCATTAATTTCTTTTGCGATATCCTTTGTAACAACTGCACCACCAACAAATATCTTAGCCTTACATCCAACACTTCTTAAGGCTTTAATTGTATTTTCCATTTCGATTACAGTTGTTGTCATTAATGCAGATAAACCAATTACTATTGGATGATACTTTTTATATGCGTTAACTACGTCATCTATTGGTGTATCTTTTCCTAAATCAATTACATTATATCCATATGATTCTAATACAACCTTACAAATATTTTTACCGATATCATGTACGTCACCTTTAACTGTTGCCATAACAATATCGCCCTTTGATTTAGATTTATCCTTAGGGAATTTATCTGAAATAGTTGCGAATGCAAGCTTTGCAGCTTCAGCTGATGCAATTAGCTGTGGAAGATATAATGTTCCTTTAGAATAATCATCTCCAACCTTACCTAATGCCTTAATTAATATTTCATTAATTACATACATTGCATCATTAGATTCTAATTCCTTTTCAGTTAAATTCTTAATTTCATTTTTTAATCCACGGCATACAGCATCATATAAATTAATAGTACCACCTAATGATTGTTGCTGCTCCTTACCATTTGATACATATGTATTTTGAATTACAACATTATTATATTTATTAATATAAGTCATTGAGCCTTCATCACGGTTTAATAATACATTTGTTGCATCAATTGTACCCATCATCTCTTGATCACTTGGATTCATAATAGGCATATTTAAGCCAGCATATATAGCCATTGCTAAGAAATTCTTATTTAGCATAGGTCTATTAGGTAATCCAAATGATACATTTGAAACACCAAGACATGTTTTTACACCTAAGCTTCTTACTAAGGATAATCCCTTTAATGTTTCTTGCACTAATACCTGCTCACTTGATGCAGTTAATACTAATGTATCAATAATAATTCTTTCCTTTGGAATACCATATTCGGAAGCTCTTTTAATAATTCTTTTAGCAATTTCAAATCTTTCTTCTGCAGTCTTTGGTACACCATGCTCATCTAATGCTAGACCAACAACACAAGCTCCATATTTTTTAGCAATAGGGAATACCCTTGCCATAACTGCTTCTTCACCATTAACTGAATTAATAATTGGAATACCATTATAATAACGACATCCCATTTCTAATGCGTCCTTATTAGATGAATCTATTTGTAATGGTGCTTGGCAATACTCCTGAATCTTTGGTACAACATTTTTCATGTTACCAACCTCATCAGTCTTAGGTACACCAAGATTTAAATCTAATACCTTTGCGCCATTATCAACCTGCTTAATTGCTTCTTCAACTAGATAATCAAACTCTCCATTAGTGATCATTTCCTTAAGTTTTTTCTTACCAGTTGGATTTAATCTTTCACCACAGCAAATAACACCATCAATTTCAACAAGCTCTGTTGCTGAATTTACTAATGTCTTATATGGGTTATTTCTTTTATTTATTTTTCTTTCTCTATAATTACATAATAGATTTATAAATTCAGGTGTTGTACCACAGCAACCACCAACAATTGAAACACCACCATTTACATAATATTCCATTTCCTTATGGAATACTTCCTTTTCCATTGAATAGAATGTCTTACCATTTTTAATTTGTGGTAAATCACGGTTTGGTTGAATTAAAATTGGCTTATGTGCACATTTGATCATTCTATCAATAACATCCTTTAATGCATCAGGTCCCAATCCACAATTACATCCTAATGCATCAACACCTAAGCCTTCTAATGTATTAACAACAATTTCTGGAGTTGATCCAGTTAATGTTCTTGATGTTTTATCAAATGTCATTGTTGCAAATACTGGCTTATCTGAATTTTCTTTAACAGCAAGTATTGCAGCTTTAATTTCATAAAGGTCAGAAAATGTTTCTAGGATATATCCATCAACCTTATCCTTAGATAACAATACAACCTCTTTAAATGTTTCATATGCCTCATCAAATGTAAGCATACCAATTGGCTTTAACATTTGACCTGTAGGTCCAATATCAAACATAACATTCTTACCAGTAACACGCGCATTATCTATTGCCGCATTAATAACATCTTCTAAATTATATTTACCATGGTATTTTAATCTATTTACACCAAATGTATTAGTAGTAATAAAATCAGCATTCTTATATGCTAAATGGATTGCCTTAATATCAAGAGGAGCCTCAATATTTAAATCAGCACCCTTGTTCATATCAAGTCCTCTTGCCTCAAGCTCACTACCCATACCACCATCAAATATTAAAATATTCTTATCTAGTTGTAGCATAAAGTTCCCTTCTTTCTATAGCTGCAGTGCTTTTGATTAACACAGTTTTTGCAGCTTTTCTTACTACTAAATTTATTACCAACAATTCCAATCATACTTTTTTGTGGAATCATGATATTTGATTCTAATAATTCAATTCCAATTTTTTCAGGGTGAATAATTTTTGCAATCTCCTTTAAATCAGATGCACTACTTCCTCCATATCCAGGACAAAAGCGATATGTAGGATTATCATATAATGTATGCTCATAATTATCACTCATATATTCTAAATATGCTGATGCACATGCATCAAATATAACCATATATTCCATATCAATCTTCGATAGCATCTTAATTCTTCTTTCAACATTATATCCTAATGTCATACATGAAATTATATATTCAGTTGAACCTGCTAAAAAAGATAAATAAGGCTCCTTATTTAGAATTGGTATTACTTCATCAAACCTTTGATATAGATATTTAAATTGATGAAGCTTTTCAATTTCTTCTAATGCTTTATCAATTAATAAATCTATTTTAGGATCAGTAATTCCTTTTTTAAAGCCTAAATATGTATAACAATTACTTTTTAAATCAGAATAATTCTTTAAATACATTCTTTAATCTTTCATATAATTCTTTTGCGGTATTTGCGTTATTCATAACATATAAATGAATACCAGGTGCACCCTTCGCAATTAAATCTTGAATTTGTGCAACCGCATAATTAAGACCTATTTCTTTAAATAATTCAGGCTTATCCTTATAGAATTCTAATTGATTTCTAAAATTTAATGGAATTGTTGAACCACACATATCTTGTGTTCTTTTAATACTCTTTGGATTTAGAAGTGGCATAACACCAGGAATAATAGGTGACTTAATACCAATCTTTCTTGCCTCAGATACTAATCTATAATAATAATCATTATCATAAAAAATCTGTGTTACAAAGAATTTAGCACCTAAATCCTCCTTCATCTTCATATATTTTAAATCATTATATAAAGATTCTGCTTCCTTATGTCCTTCAGGATAGCATGCTGCCGCAATATCAATATCTCTATCATTTACATAAGAAATTAAATCTGTTGCGTTCTTAAACTCCTTACAATATTCATCATTAAAATCTAGTGGCTTATCTCCTCTTAAGCATAAAATATTTTCTACGTTATTCTTCTTTAAATTAGAAATAATTTCATCAATTTCAGAATGTGTAGATGGACCACCTGTAATATGTGCTAAAGGCTCAATACCTTCACTCTTTAAGAAGCCTGCAATTTCTGCATTACTTTTTCTATTAGTACCACCAGCACCATATGTAACTGATATAAAATCAGGCCTATATTGCTTAAGCTCTTTTATTGTGTCATATAATTTTTCTATTTCTTCATCATACTTTTTAGGTGGAAAAACCTCAAAGGATAATGTTCTTTTTTTATCTAATATCTCACTAATTTTCATTTTATTTTCCTTACCTTACTATAATTATTTTACCTTATAATATTTTATATTATAATACATACATTTTTTGATTAATAATATCTTTTATATGATGTTTGTTATAGTTTTAGGCTATACCTATTTTAAATACTTTTTAACCTCATCTAAATAATGAATAGCTAAATCAGATAAAATAATATTTTTATGAGTTATCGCAATAATATCCATATAATCATCAACATCTAAAGGAATAGATGTAATACCACTATTAAGTGATTCATCTAATACACCTGATGAAATAGTATATCCATTTAATCCTTGCACAATATTAAATAATGTTGCACGATCTCTTACTCTTATATTCTTATTTTTTCTTACATGAGATAATATCTCTTCAGAAAAATAAAAAGAATTATAATCTCCCTGCTCAAATGATAAATAAGGATAATCCTCTAAATCACTTAATGATACTTTCTTCTTTTTTGCTAAAGGATTATTAATAGATGTAAAAATATGTGGTTTTGCATGATATAAAACCTCATAGGATATATTATTTTCATCTAATAATTTTAATATTACATCCTTGTTATAATCATTTATATATAATAATCCTACTTCTGACTTCAATTTAGCAACATCATCAATAATCTCATGTGTTTCAGTTTCTCTTATTGAAAAATCATAATAATCCTTACCATATTTCTTTATTAAATCTATTAACGCATTTACCGCAAAGCTATAATGCTGTGCTGATACAGAGAATAATATTTTAGATTTCTTATTCTTATATCTTTCTTCTAAAATATCACTAGAATTTATGATTTGTCTTGCGTATCCTAAAAATACTTCCCCATCCTGTGAAATAATAATTCCTTTATTAGTTCTATTAAATATTTTTATATCAAATTCCTTTTCAACCTCATGTATTTGGTTAGTTAAGGAAGGTTGTGCTATAAATAATTTTTGTGCAGCCTTAGATATAGAACCCTCTTCTGCGACAGTAATTACATATTTTATTTGTTGTAATGTCATACTATTCTCTCCTTTAAACTATAATCCTATTATAGCATTAAACTATACCAATAATAAAGAAAAAAGATAGCCAGATGGCTATCTCCTATTTAATCTTTGCAACTGCTTCATCAATCATCTTAGATATTATATCCATTTGATCTAATACCTTATTAATTTTATCCTTATTATCTTGGTAGCATATTTTCATTTTCTTTTTTCTTTTAAATACACTTTTTTCAACTAATGTATCTAGTGGTAGTGAAGTGTAAATATCTATACTCTTTAATGAAAAATCCACTAAAGAATCTAAATATAAATCCTTATTAGGCATTATTTCAATAAATTTAATAAACTGATTACATGAATCAGCTAAGGTTTTAGATAATTTAACCATATAATGGTCACTATCTAATGCGGCCTCATATTCATCATGAATACTATCTAGCTTTTCTATATTTTTATAAAAGCTATCTAACTTTTGATTAAAATCCATACTATTTTAAAATGAACCTCATATCATCTAAGCTAAATGATGTAATAGATGAATCATCATTACTAATAACCTTATCAATTACATCCTTCTTAGTATTTTGAAGCTCTATAATCCTTTCTTCTACTGAATCCTCTTGTACAAGCTTATAAACATTAACAGTTCTTGTTTGACCAATTCTATAGCATCTATCAGTTGCCTGGTTTTCTGCTGATATATTCCACCATGGATCAAGATGTATTACAGTATCTGCAGATACTAAATTCAATCCTGTACCACCAGCCTTAAGTGATATTAAAAATACCTTATAATCATTTATAGAATTAAAATCATTAACGTATTCTTTTCTACTATAAATATCTGTTTTACCAGTTAACATATGAAACATTATAGAATTAGTTGATAAATGCTCTGCAATAACATTTAATGCTTCAACGAAGCTTGAAAATATTAATATTTTATGTCCTTCATTAATTAAATCATTAATCATTTTATATAACATATCAAGCTTACCTGAATCAGATGGATAATTTGTTGTAAAAAGCGTTGGTGTTATACAAATTTGTCTTAATCTAGTTAAAAGTGGTAATACATCCATTGCAGAACCACCATTATCTAGTGTCTCCTTTGCCTCAAGCTTATATGCATCATAAGCCATTTTTTGAGACTTTGACATAGGACATGAAATAATAGTTTCTATTTTATCAGGTAGATCATTTAATACTTCCTTTTTAGTTCTTCTTAGGATAAATGGGGAAGATACCTTTCTTAAAGCTTCCATATTATTTTGGTATCTTGCCATAAATTTATTAAGCTCAGGGAAATATCCTGGCATTAGGAAATCAAATATACTCCATAAATCACCAATATTATTTTCAATAGGTGTACCTGTTAGGGCAAACCTAGTTTTACCCATAAGCTCTTTTACTGATTTTGATTTTTGCGCAAATACATTTTTAATATATTGTGCCTCATCTAGAATAATAAAATTAAACATTATATCTTTATATAAATAAATATCATTTCTTAATGAATCATAAGATGTTATATATATTATTTTTTCATCATTTTTGATTGATGTAATAATATCTAATCTTTCATTTTTATTACCTAGTATCGTTTTAAACCTTAAGTTAGGTGCAAACTTTTCAATCTCAGAAACCCAGTTAAATATTAATGTTTTAGGGCATACTACAATAGAAGGTTTCACTTTATCATTAGATAAAAATAATGTAATTACTTCTAATGTTTTACCAAGCCCCATATCATCTGCTAAAATACCTGATAGATTATGAGAATCTAAGATATGCATAAAATTAAATCCTTCTATTTGGTATTTTCTTAAATTTGCATTAACATTAGGTAATTTAATTTTTTTATCCTTAAATGTAACAATATCATTATGTATTTCTTTAATGTAGTCATCTAAATTAATATTATTCGCTTTTGCGTATGATGCTAAAGCCTTATATACAGGTACTGTTACACTCTTAAAGCACTCTCGCTCATTAATACCTAAATCAGAAACATTACTATATAATAAATTAGCCTCTTCATTATCTAAATCAACAATCTTATCATCGCTTAATAGCACATATTTCTTCTTTTGTCTTATTGCACGAAGTATTTCATATAATTCCTCTTGGCTATAAGTACTATCAGATAGGAATGCATTAAATATATCATTTTCATATTTAACATTAATTGAAACTGATGATACATTTAAAAGCCTCTTGTTTTTTATATCCTCAGATAAATAAACATTACATAATTCCTTTAAGTCCTTAAAATCCATTTTAAAGAAGCTTACAACTATTCCACCATCATCTAATATCATTTCCTTTGAATTATCATCACTAATTACAAATCCTAAGTTAAATAAATAATTAATTAATGATTCTAAATGAATTCTATCTACGCTAGATAAATCCTCTTTATATAATATTTCCTTATCGTCCTTATAAAAATATAATTTAACTATTAGTTTAAAATCATATATTATATCAAATTTAGCATCAATTCTTAAAACTGATATTCTAAAATCCTTTTTAACATCATCTGATACTTCAATTTGATTCTTAAATCTTTTTAAAACCTCTTCACTAAATTTCTCTTTAACAATTGATAAATCCATACCATTATTATTAAGACCAAATTTAGCTAATGATAATTCATTTCTATCTAAATTAACCTTACTAATAGTATTATTATTGATATAATACATCCTATTAGATAAGAATAATGTATTATCACGATTAAATTCTGATATAAGCTTCATATTATTATCTACCTTAAGCTTAATATCATTATATTCATCACTAATTAAATATTCATTATTTAATAATTCACTATAGCCTTCCTTTAATAAAATATTTATATAATAACCTTTATAAATATCTATTATTTTAGAAGCTAATAAAGCTTGAATAGGTAATAATCTAATAGTACCTGAAATTGAATACATGCTTAATAATAAATCAAGTAGATTTTGTGATACTAAATCAAAATTATTAATATCATGATTAAATCTTAATTTAGTACCATATTGATAATCAAGCGATAAATCAACATTCTTAATTAATTCAGGAATAGATTTAACAATATATCTATTTTCACTATTTCCTATTTTTAATTCTAAATAGCACATATAGCTATTATTTAATCTAGTTATTTCTAATTTAGGATATAAATGAATCTTTTCATTTAAATATACTCTATTTAAATTTTGTTCTAAATTAGAAATAGCCTTACTATATTCTTCATATTTTTCTTTATTTAATGTTATTTGTAATCTTTCACTTACATTAGAAAGCTCAGCTTGAAAATCCTTATCCTCTTCTATTTTATTAACCACATATGATATAAAGCTTGAATTAATATTTTTAATATAAGGATCATCTAATATATTAAGTTTTGAATCATTATGTCTTATTAAAGAAATAATTAATTCATCATCTAAATAAAGCTTATATTCCTTTACAATATCTTTATTATCAATTGATATATTAAAATATGTATCAAAAATATTATTAATATTATTTTCATAATAGCTAATATTTGTAAAATCATTTGATACTAATGCTTTTAAATAAATAAAATCATCATATCTATCAAATAATAAAAGTATTCTTCTATCATGAGTTCTTAAATACATATTAAATAATGCTTTGGCATATTTCTTTTTAGAATTATTATAAAAGTATTCATCCTCAGTTATAAGAATAGATATAGCCTCTAATATGTTAGATAAATTAGATATAATATCTAAAGCCTCACTTGGGTTATTAGACATTATTTCTTCTTTAGTTAATTTAGAAAATTCAGGGTGCTCCTTTTTTAATTTCTTAACATAATCATCATTTATCTTTTTATATAATTCTTCTGTTAAATCAATAAAATCATTTGGATTATAATATCTTTTAACATAATTAAAATAATTTTCTATAAAATTCTTATCACAATTAATATGATCTATTAAGAATCTAAATGAATTTTTAAAATTAGTATTTGAAGAATTATATATATAAGATTTTAAATAATCAAATCTATTGTATGATATTGATGCAAAAAATATATCATCTATATCATAGTTATATGAATTTAGGCTTCTTGTTGTTGCAAGATTATATTTAATTATTTTTATTTGTCTTAATAGTGGTATCATCTTTTTATCATTAATAGTACCAAGTGATATAAATTGACAGTTATCGTTAAATAATACCATTCTTATTATTGCATCATATAAATAATTAATATTATTATCAAATAAATAATTTAAGTAATCCTGTAAGGATTTATCATCGTTATAATTAATTAGTTTATTTAATTCATAAAATTTTTGATAATCTATTTGATTATTATTAGATCTAACTATATTATTAGTTTCTTTATATAATATATTTTCATTATCAAATGAATCTAGGTTAGATAAATATTCTAAATCATGCTTAACCTTATATAGGATTGAAGATGAATGCTTACATCTAGTACCTACAGGACAATCACATACTGCCCTAATTCCATTTTTGGTAAATGTTATTGTTGATTGGTAAGCAATTGAGTCACGCTCACTTAATACACTACCAGAAATAGATTTACCTATTATCATGAAATTTCTTACTTGTCCCTTTTTATAATAGTCTTCTCCTCTTACTAAGGATTGGAAATTAAAATATTCTTCAAAATCACCATCCATAATAGTTTTTATTATACTATTATCTATAATATCTAAATCTTCTTTTCTTATGGATTGTATCTCACCATTAGAAAAAAGGACACCATAAAAGCTGCCGTCCTTTGATACAATTTTACCTATTCCGTTTATTAAGTCATAAATAAAATCTTCCATTAAACCAATCCTTTTATAAAATAATGATTTAGATATTCCCTTATTATTATAGAAAGAGGGAATTTTAGATGATAATTAATTTTAAAAATATTTTTAATAATATAGTATGCATATGAATAAGCATCAAGCTCATGATAGGATAATAAATAATATTTATCCTTTACTATATTCTTTTTATATATGAATTGATATTTATGTCTTAGCTCATGTATAAAAAGAAATAATGCTTCATTATAATCTCTCCTACAATAAAAAATAACATCTAGCATTGGAACATATGAAAATGCCATTTCCTCATTGTAAATAAGCTTAGGTAATTTTATATTTAGCATCTTAGATACTAATTCTAATTCATTTTTAAAAATCATAAAATATTAATTATCAATGTACATTTCTAATTATACTATAAAAAGAGAAAAAAAGAAGGCAAAAGCCTTCTTTATTAATCATTCTTTACATGTACATCTAACTGATTAAATGGAATTTCAATACCATTATCATCAAGTGCTAATTTAATTTCCTTCATTAAGTAGAAATAAAGCTTCCAATAATCACTTCTATTACACCAGCATCTTACTGTAAAATCAATGCTTGAAGAAGCATATGTTGAGATTTCACAGAATGGTTCTGCTGGTTCTTTTAATGCTAATTCTGTTGAATTACATACTTGCTTAATGATATTCTTAGCGAATTCTAGGTTAGTATCATAAGATACAGATACAACAAGATCGCATCTTCTTAAATCCTTTACAGATACGTTTACAATTACATTATTAGCTAATGTATTATTTGGAATATATACAACCTTATTATCTGTTGTAACAATTGTTGTATAATATAATCTTATATCCTCAACAGTACCACTTTGACCATTAGATGTAATAAAATCACCTAGCTTAAATGGTCTCATAACAACAATAATTACACCTGCGGCAAAATTTGATAATGTTCCTTGTAATGCTAAAGATAATCCTACACCTACTGATGCAATTACTGCAGATATTGCAGTTAATTCAAATCCTAAGTATCCAATTAAGCATACTGCAACTAATATTTTAAGCATTATTCTTAAAAATGAAACTAAAACCTTAGATAGAGTTGCATCTGCGTTCTTTTTATTTAATCTCTTTGTTATTTTCTTACATACTACATTAATAACCTTAAAGCTTATAATTAAAATAAATAATGCAATAAGAATCTTAATACCTGTAGTAGTTGCCCATTTAACAACCTCTGTCCATACCTCACTCCATGAAAAAGGAGCCTTTGATGCTTCTTCTATAGCTGTTGTTGTAACATCAGTTGTAGTTGTTTCTTGAGCAAATAGAATACTAATATTTTCCATAATTACCTCCAATAAATCAAACCCAAAAACAAACACTATAATTTTAACATTTTTATAAGTTTTTTCAAGGTAAAAAAACTTATAAAAAATAAAAGAGTGGTTAAAACCACTCTCATATATTATTCAGCATCATATCCAGCTTTGATAATTGCCTTTTTAATTAAGCTAATATCAGCATTGTTATGATCAATTGTAACATTACTTCCTTCTAATGATGCACTTGCATTTAATACTCCTTGTACTGACATACAAGCATCCTCTACTCTCTTCTTGCAGTGCATGCACTTCATACCATTTACATTAATTACAGTTGTTGTCATTTTATTTTTCTTCCTTTCTTTTTATATTTATTACTTTATAATCCTCTTTTGAAATAGTATCAATAATAGTTTCAGCTGATACATTATCATTTAATAATACCTTTGCATTATTATCCTCAAGTGAAACATTTACATTAGATACACCATCAATTGATTCTAATGCTTCCTTAACATGCTTAACGCACATCTCACACATCATACCTTCAATATCTATTATAGCATTATAATTATTATTTGATATTTCTTTTACATCAATTGATTCTATTTTTTTACTTTCATTATTTAGTGATTTCATAAATTCACTATCAAGCTTCATATATGGCTTAGCCTTCTTCTTTTTATATGGATTAAATAGATTTAATCTTAATGCATTCATTACAACAAAGAATGAAGATAAAGACATAGCTAAAGCACCATACCAAGGCTTCATATGAGCTAAGAATTCTACACCTGATCTTGCAAATGCACCTGCAGCAATAGGAATCATTATTAAATTATAGAAAAATGCCCAGAATAAATTTTCTTTAATATTTATTAAGGCCTGACGTGATAATCTTATTGATGCTGCTGCATCAAGTAGGCTTGATTTAACTAATACAATTGATGCAGAATCTATTGCAACATCACTGCCTTTACCTATTGCAATACCAATATCTGCAGTAGTTAATGCAACTGCATCGTTAATACCGTCTCCAATCATTGTAACCTTACCTAAAGACTTTAATTTTTCAATTACATCCTTTTTACCTTCAGGTAATACATCAGAAACAAAATATTCTATTCCTACCTTATCTGCAATATATTTTGCAGTTTTATTATTATCTCCTGTAAGCATAACTGTTGTAATACCTAGACTCTTAATTTCACTTATTGCTTTAATTGAATCCTCTTTTATAATATCTGCAACAGCTATTACACCAATTAATTTATTATCATAAATAAATATCATTGGAGTTTTGCCTTCATTAGATAGGCTATCTGATATTTCTACAATACTTGATGTATCAACATAATTATTTGCAGCCTTTAAATTAAGTCCATAAATCTTCTTATTATTAATTTCTGCACTAACGCCCTTACCAATTAATGTATCAAAGTTTTTAACCTCATATGACTCTATATTTTTTTCTTCACAATATTTAGTAATTGCTTTTGCAAGTGGATGTGATGATAATCCCTCAAGTGATATTGCAAGCTTTAGTAATTCTTCTTTTGTAATATCAAAAGGAATAACATCACAAACATTAGGCTCACCCTTTGTAATAGTTCCTGTTTTATCTAAAACAATAATATCTGTTTTACCAGTTTCTTCTAGTGTAATAGCATTTTTAAATAATATACCTGATTTAGCCCCCTTACCTGATGCAACCATTATTGCAACAGGAGTTGCAAGTCCTAATGCACAAGGGCAAGATATTACAAGAACGGAAATTGCACGCTCTAGTGCGTAAGTAATTGGCATATTGCCTAAAGAATTTGCAAAGCTATTACCTAGAGTCATCCATAATATAAATACAATTATTGATAATACAATTACAATTGGCACAAATACTCCAGCTACCTTATCAGCAATCTTGGATATAGGTGCTTTAGTTTGGTTTGCATCCTCAACCATCTTAATTATCTGATTTAAGGATGTATCATTACCTACCTTTAAAGCCTTGCATTTAATAGTACCATTTTGATTAATAGTACCTGAATAGCAATAGCTTCCCTCTACCTTGTCAACAGGTAATGATTCACCTGTAAGCATTGCTTCATCAACACTAGATATTCCCTCAATTACAATACCATCAACAGGTATTTTTTCACCTGGTCTTACAATAAATATATCATCTACTAAAACATCATTTGCGTTAATTGTTAACTCAACATCTCCTCTTATTACATGAGCTTCTTTTGGAGATAGGTCCATTAATGCCTTTAACGCATTAGTAGTCTTACCCTTTGAATAAGATTCTAAGCATTTACCAATAGTAATTAATGTTGGTATCATACCTGCAGTTTCAAAAGTTAGGTTCATTGAATATTTCATTAATAATTCCATATCCATGCCTATTGTTGCATAATAGCTCATAATAAACATAATAACTATTGAATATATATATGCAACCATACTACCTAAGGCAACTAATGTATCCATATTAGGATTTAGATGAATTAATGCCTTAAATCCATTGGTAAAGAAATTCTTATTAACAATCATAATGATTGACGATAGAATCATTAATATTAAACCTAACGCAATTGTATTATCCTTCAAAAAACCAATTGGCCAGTTCATCATAAATCCCATTGATAAATAAAATAAAGGGATTAATAATACTAAAGATATAATTAATCTTTTAAATATTACTTTTGTTTCATGATCCTCTAAATTACTTCTTCTTGCTTCTAAATCATTAATATTTTTATTATTTGATTGTAAGCTTGATTTATATCCTGCATTACTTACAGCTTTATTAATATTATCTATAGATGTTTCACCTTCATCAAATGTAACCTCCATAGATTTAGTTAATAAATTAACATTACATTCACTTACACCATCAAGCTTTGAAACAGCCTTTGTAACATGCATTTGGCATGCCGCACAAGTCATTCCTTCTACATTAAATTTTTCTTTTTTCATGAGAACTTCTTAAACAATTCAACAATTTCATCAATTGATGAATCGTCTCCTTCCTTAATACTTTTTAAAACACATGAATGCATGTGATTTTCAAATATAACTGAAGATAATGATTTTAAAGATGCAGATATAGCCGCAAGCTGGATTAATACATCACCACAATACCTATCATCCTCAATCATTTTTCTTATTCCATCCATTTGACCTTTTAGTCTATTAATTCTTGAAATAAGCTTTTTCTTATCTTCTTCTTTTCTAATTGTTTTCTTTTCACTACAATGTTCACACGACATATTTATCACTTCTTTCTAATTTGATTATATACCCCCATAGGGTATTTGTCAAACATCACTTTATGGTAAAATATGTAATGGTGATTAACTTGAGATTATATAAATTAATAAAGCTAAATGGATATACTAAAAGTGAAATGAATGCTTTAAACGAAAAAAAGTTAATAACAGTAAATGGTAAGATTTTAAATATTACATCAATTATTAATGAGGATGATATTATCTTAGTTGATAATAAAAGGATTTTAATGCCTAAATTTCATTATTTTTTGTATTATAAGCCAAAAGGTATAGAATCAACCATTTCAGATAAAAAAGAAAGCTATATCAAAAATATTAATATAGATTTAAAGGTAATGGTTGCAGGTAGACTAGATAAAGAAAGCTTTGGTTTAATGATACTAAGTAATGATGGAGATTTCATTAATACTATACAAACATCTGATGATTATAAGAAAACATATATAGTTGAATTTGAAAAGGAAATAAATGATTCATTCCTATCTGGATTTGATAAGGAATATATTATAAGAGGTAGAAAAACATCTAAGATATATTATGAAGTTATAAATAAAAACACCTTAAAATTAATATTAAATGAGGGTGTATATCATGAAATAAGACATATTACTAAATTAAATGGTAATAGAGTTACTAATTTAAAAAGAATCAAAATTGGTAAATACGAATTAGGTGATATGAAGGAAGGCGAAATAAAAGAGGTAGAAAGATAATTTTCTACCTCTTTTCCTTATTTAAATAATTTAATACCCATCTTAAATCTATTCATACCATCAATTACATTACTTAGAGATGTTGCAAGATTAATTCTTACAAATCCTTCACCAGTATTACCATATTCTATTCCTTCTGTAATATATAATCCTGTCTTTTCTCTTAAGAATGTAGTAAATTTTAATGAATCATTAGTAATATCTTTTATATCTACCCATAAAAGATATGTTGCATCCCCCTTAATTACCTTAACACCTGGTATTTTAGATAAGAATTCATATGCATATCTTTTATTTAATTCAATATAAGCATTTACTTCATCTAACCAATCAATTGAATTAAATGCAGCAACGAATGCATCATTATAAAATGCATTACCTTCTGCAACCTCATCTGTATTAAGTCCTCTTTTAACCTTCCAATTTAGATTCTTATTAGGACATACTACATATGCTGCCTGTAATCCTGCAAGGTTAAAGCATTTAGATGCAGACATAATTGCAATAACATTATCATCTTCTTTTGCAAGAGATAATATAGGATTATATTTTAATCCTGGTCTTACAATATCACAATGTAATTCATCAGATATAATAGTTACATTATATTTTCTTGCAAGCTCTATAATTTTTAATAATTCTTCTTTTGACCAAATTTTACCAACTGGATTATGCGGATTACAAAGAATTAAAAGTGTTGTTTGATTATCACTTAATTTATCCTCTAAATCCTTAAAATCAATTGAATATTCTTGATTATCTCTATTATAAATTAAAGGTGATTCATAAATATATCTACCATTATTAAAAATACTATTAAAGAATATATTATATACAGGTGTCATTAATACTACCTTTTCAGCTGGAGTAGTAAGCTTTCTTACCATAGATGATATTGCAGGTACTGCCCCAGTTGACATAATAATATCTTCCTTTTTATATTTAATATTATGTCTTAATTCCATAAAATTAATGAATGAATCATAAAATTCATCACCACAAATACTATAACCAAAAGTACCTTTATTAACTCTTTCTAATAAAGCTTCTTTGATCTTTGGAGCAACCTCAAAATCCATATCAGCTACCCACATTGGTAATTCATTATTTTTAACATCCCATTTTAATGAATTAATATTAAATCTACTAGGTAGATTATCAAAATTATATTTCATAATTACTCCCCAATCTTAATTGTTGTCTTAGATGGATCAATTAATGTTTCATCCATAATTAATTCATCTATTTTATAGGCTGTAATTTCACCTGAAATAGGATTCTTTACAGAATCAATTTTAGATAAAACTGTAGCTTTAACATTTGATACAAATTCAAATGCTAAATCTGTGTTTAAAAGCTTACAATTGATAAGCTTTAAATTCTTCATATAACAAAATCCTTGGTTAGAATCAATTGTACAGTTAATTAAAGTTACATCTTCACTATTCCAACCAATATATTCACCAATAATAGTTGAATTTTTAATTACAACGTTCTTACAATTCCAAAATGAATCCTTTGAAATTAAATAAGCATTTTCTATTTCAATATTAGATGCACCATCAAATGCGTAATTACCATTAAGGTTAAAATTCACTGCCTTAATATTAGTTGAATTCATTGCGAAATAATTACCCTTTGCTCTAACATTTTCCATAACTATATTATTACAATTCCATAATGTTTCATCAGCAATAGGCATATCAGTATTATAAAGATTAATATTACTGCTTCTTCTAAATGTTTTAGGAGCTTCAATCATTGAATCCTTAAAAGTTATATCATTAGTATACCAAATACCACTTCTTGCAGTTTCAAGTAATACTGAATTATTAAC
>JAEELJ010000003.1 GCA_016288855.1 Acholeplasmatales bacterium | reverse complement strand
TCTAACATATCATTAGTCATATTAGGATCTAAATCTAAAAGTGATTTTCTAATGTCTTCTTTAGCTTTTTTTATCTCCTCAGGAGACTTTTCTTTTTTCTTTCTTTTCTTATTGGTATCTTTATTTATGTCCTCATTTTTAGGCATAAATATCACCACTTTCAAATACTTTAATATTATATAATAATATTTTAGATATTACAAATTAATTAATTTTAATGTAAATTATAAAAAAACACCCAGCCAAGACAAGGTGTTTTATAAATCAATCATTCTAAAATTAATTAAGATTATAATTCTCAATTTCTAACTTTCTATAACTTTCATATTCTATATAATTTTTCTTATCATAATAGCATTTCATAGAATTCAAATTAAATTCATTGTTTTCAAATTCAGGTATTTTAGATAAGGAATCTAAAAAATTAGAGCTTGTAGATTTTATTACATTAAGACTTTCTAATTCATAAAGAAGTTTTTCTTTTTTATCTTGAAGCTTACTTTTTTCACTTAAAAATGGAATTGATTTTTTTTCAAATTCGGGTATTTTATTATGTTTCTTTTTTATTGTCACAAGTAATGTAACCATTATTCCTGCAGCCAATACTAAAAACGGCAAAAAATACCTATCAATATGATTTAAAACATACTCAACATGACTCTTTTCAAATAAGGCTTTGTCATCTGGAGACATACTTGATGTAATATCTAAGAAGTATAAACCTATAAAAATACCGACTGATGCAATTATTGAAGCAATTATTAATAAAATCCTTATAATTAATATTTTTTTGCAGTATGTTTTCTTTTCTTCAATGACACATTCAATTTCAAGTGAGTTCTTCTCTATTTTTTCAGTTATTTCTTTATATTTCTTATCGTAATTATCTAATACATTTAAATAACTTATAGTATTAATTTCACTCATTATAAATCACCACTCAATCCATTTACATATCTATAATTTTTCAGCATATCTTCGCATGTTTTGTTTTGTTCTTCAATTAAAGAATTGGTCAATTCATGAGTAGAAATTGCTTCTTTTTGATTCTTGTTGATACTATCTAAATGTATATTCATAGAATCTAATTCTGAGCTTAATGAATCCAATGATCTATCCATTTTCGAAAAACCACCTTGCAATTCTTCGCATAAAACATTACTATACTTTGATATTTCATCGCAAATTTTATCCCCTGTAGTTTTTATTGCAAAACAAATAGTTGCAACTGCTTGTTTTAAAACATTAACTAATTCTTCATGTCTAATTTGTAAATCAACTAAATTTAATGCATCCATTATAGTACTTGCACGTCCAGTCTCAATATAAAAATATATATAATCAAGCTTGTCAAAATCTTTATAATGAATAAAATCAATATTTTGAGCACACAATTTTTCGTAAACCAAATTTATTTTTTCTCCTTCAATTTGGTTTTGTTTTTTCTTAAAACTAATTATTTTATTCATTTTAGAATTTAATTCACCTAAGGATTCAATACATTTCTTTTCTGATAAGTTAACATTATTTGCATTATCATTATATTTTTCAAATTTTTGCTTTTCTTTTTCTAGAGCCTTATTACATTCTTGAATATTTAAATCCATCTCTTCTAAAATTTTACTTTTCATTCTTTCCTTCAGTTGTTCATTTGTAATAAAAGAATAATCCATTTGTGACTTTTCAATTTTAATTTTTTCTTCTTTTAAATTATTCAATGCCTTTTCTAACTTCAAAATACGATCTTCACATCTACTAACTTTATCTAATTCTTTTCTTACTTTCTCACCTATTCCATTAAAATTATTCTTATAAGAATCATTAAACTCTTTTTCTAAATTAGTAATATTAGATTTTTGACTTTTATATTGACTACTTTTAATATCAATATAAGCTAGCACTGATTTTATAGAAATTATTTTCTTCAAAATATCTTGTTTTTCCATAATATAATCCTCCTAACTATAAAATATCTTGTTTTTTTAACGATCTACTTTATTTCAGTCTAACATACATTTCTTTATTTTTCAAATCACAAAAAAACACGTAATCGATTCAATAATGATTACGTGTTTTAAATCTTATTTATTTTCAAGTAACGGCTTTAAGTATTTTGCAGTATATGATCTTTCACACTTAATTAAATCCTCAGGTCTACCTTCAAATACAACCTCTCCACCTCTAGCACCACCATCTGGTCCCATATCAATGATATAGTCAGCTAGCTTAATAACATCAAGGTTATGCTCAATAATTAATACTGTTGCGCCTTGATCTGCAATTCTATTAATTACATTCATTAGCTTTTTAATATCATCAGTATGAAGACCTGTTGTTGGTTCATCCATTATATATAATGTTTGAGGTGATATTTTGGCATTTAATTCTGTCGCAAGCTTAATACGTTGTGCCTCACCACCTGATAATGTAGTCGATGATTGACCAAGCTTAATATATCCTAAACCTACATCATATAATGTTTGTAGCTTATTTCTAATCTTAGGGAATGCATTAAAGAATTCTAATGCTTCTTCAACTCTCATTTCTAAAACATCACTAATACTCTTATCTTTAAATTTAATTTCTAATGTTTCAGATTGATATCTTGTTCCATGACATACCTCACATGGAACATATACATCAGGTAAGAATTGCATTGATATTCTTTTAACACCATCGCCCCAGCATGCCTCACATCTACCACCTTTAACATTAAATGAGAAGTGTGCTTTTGTATATCCCTTAGCTTTTGCATCTGTTGTTTTGGCAAATAAGTCTCTTATATCATCAAAAACCTTTGTATATGTTGCTGGATTTGATCTTGGTGTACGTCCAATAGGTTGTTGTGAAATATGAATTATTCTTTCTATATTTTCAACGCCTTTAATTGAATCTATTTTTCCAGGTATTAGGGTTCTTGCCTTATATATCTTCTTATATGCATTTTTATATAAGCATTCATTTACAATAGAAGACTTACCAGAACCAGATACACCTGTTATTAAAGTTACAACTCCAAGTGGGAATTTAACATTAACATTCTTTAAATTATTTTCCTTAGCCCCTTTAATTTCAATCCATTTACCAGTAAGCTTTCTTCTTTCCTTTGGAACTTCAATCTTAAGCTTTCCTGTTAAATATTTACCTGTTAAAGAATTAGGATTTGCCATTACCTCTTCTGGTGTACCTTGGGCAACAATTTCACCACCATGAATACCTGCACCAGGACCTACATCTACTAAGTAATCACTTTGAAGCATTGTATCAGTATCATGCTCAACAACTATTAATGTATTTCCTAAGTCTCGCATTGATTTTAATGTATCAATTAATCTTTGGTTATCCTTTTGATGTAAGCCAATTGATGGTTCATCTAATACATATAAAACCCCTGTTAATTGAGAACCTATTTGTGTTGCAAGTCTAATACGCTGTGCTTCACCACCTGATAATGTATCCGCACTTCTTGATAATGTTAGATAATCAAGTCCAACATCAATTAAGAATTTTAATCTATCCTTAACTTCTTTAATTGCTTGCTTAGCAATTTGTGTTTTTTCTTCAGATAATTTTAAATTAGAAAACCATTGATATGAATTATCAATAGACATTTCACATACATCGGCAATAGATTTATCTTCTATTCTAATGTTTAATACAGAATCATTTAATCTTCTACCATGACATATAGGACATTCAGTTTCAGTCATGTATTGCTGTAACCAATCTCTTATCCAATCAGAATCAGTATCAGTATATCTTCTTTGGAACATATTAACGATACCTTCAAATCTTTCACTCTTATCATGGTTTCTTCCTGATGTAGATTTCATTTTAAAATCAATTATATCAGGAGAACCATATAAGATTATATCCTGTTCCTTTTTCTTTAAATCCTTAAATGGCTTTTTAGTATCAATCTTATAATATTCACAAACCTGATTTAATTCCGCATTAGATAAATTTCCTTGATCCTGATTCTTATAAGGTAAGATACATTTATCTTCAATTGATTTATCCCAATCAATTATTAATGCTGGATCAATATTTAGGTTTGCGCCTAAGCCATTACAATTAGGGCATGCACCTAATGGTGAATTAAATGAGAAAAGACGTGGCTCTAGTGTTGCAAGTGAGAATCCACAATATGGACATGCATGAACTGTTGAATAAAAGTGCTCTTTATCATCAGCATATACAACAACATATCCATCTGCTTCATTTATCGCAGTTTCAACAGCTTCAAATATTCTAGAACGAATTCCTTCCTTCATTTTTAATCTTTCAACAACTATATAAATATTATGCTTTTTAGTACGTTCAAGTGTTATTTCTTCAGATAAATCATGCATTTCTCCGTCTACCATTGCACGTACATATCCCTTTTTAAGGTAGTTTTCAAACACCTTAACATGCTCTCCTTTTTCACGGAAAACAACTGGGGATGTAATATATAATTTTGTTCCTTCACTAAATTCCATTATCTTATCAACAATTTGATCAATTGATAATGATGAAATTGGAATATTATGATTAGGACAATATGGTGTACCTACACGTGAAAAAATAACTCTTAGGTAATCATATATTTCAGTTACAGTACCAACTGTGGATCTAGGGTTATGAGAAGCTGATTTTTGATCAATAGAAATTGCAGGAGATAATCCTTCAATTGAATCAACATCAGGCTTTTCATTAGAGCCTATAAATTGTCTTGCAAAAGAAGATAAAGATTCAACGAATCTTCTTTCACCTTCTTGAAAAATAGTATCAAAGGCTAAAGAAGATTTACCTGAACCTGATACACCTGTCATTACTATTAACTTATCCTTAGGTAATGTTATATCAACATTTTTAAGGTTATTCTCCCTAGCTCCCTTTACTATTATTTTATCCATTATACTACTCCTTTATTTTCTCTAGGAATTCTTTATCATCCATAATATAAATGCCTAATTCCTTAGCCTTATCAAGCTTAGATCCTGCAGCCTCACCTGCAATAACAATATCAGTTTTCTTAGAAACTGATTCACTTATCTTACCACCCTGTTTTACAATTAAAGCCTTTGCTTCATCTCTTGGCATTGAAATTGTACCAGTTAAGACAACCTTCTTACCAGTAAAAAAGCCTTCAACTACTTCTTCACCAATATAATTAGTATTTAATCCTAGCATCTTAAGCTTTGAAATTAATTCAATATTATCTGGATTAGAAAAATATTCTATAACACATTTAGCAATTACTTCACCAATATCATCAAGTGATGATAGCTCTTCATATGTTGCAGAAGCAATACCATCAATAGATTTGAATTTCTTTGAAATGATTAACGCAGCCTTTGCGCCAACATGTCTAATACCCAAACCAAATACTAATCTATCTAAATTATTCTTCTTTGATTCCTCAATTGCTTCAATTAAATGATTAACTGATTTTTCTCCAAGTCCAGGAATCATAATTAATTCACTATAATTAAATGATAAATTAAAGATTGAAGAAACATCATTTAAATATCCTGCTTCAAATAATTGTCTACATAATTTATCACCAAGCGAATCAATATTATATGCAGGCTTTGAAGCGAAATGAATTAATTTATTAATTAGCTTATCACTACAATTTGGATTAATACAATACCAATCTGCTTCACCCTCATATCGTTTTAAATCCTCACCACAGCAAGGACATTTATCAATCATTACAAATGGCTTAATTTCTTTTCTTTCCTCTAATACAGGTCCTACAACCTCAGGAATAACATCTCCAGCCTTATGTAATGTTACAATATCTCCAACATGAACATCCTTCATCTTGATATAATCTTCATTATGTAATGTAGCCTTAGATACAATAGAACCAGCTAACGCAACAGGCTTAAATACACCAACAGGTGTAATAACACCAGTTCTTCCAACCTGATATATTATATCTAATAATTCAGTTTTTACCTCTTCAGGTGGGAATTTATATGCGATAGCCCATTTAGGATATTTAACTGTTTCACCAATTAAAGAATGTAATTCTAAATCATTTACCTTTAATACTATACCATCAATATCATATGGAAGGTTTGGTCTTAATTCACCCATTTTTTCGATGTATTTTATTACATCATCCATAGTATTACATAAAGCGTAATTAGGATTAACCTTAAATCCTAATTCCTTCATTCTAATTAAAGCCTCTTCTTGAGTATTAATATCATCTTCCATGTAATAATATAAGAATGCATCAAGATTACGCTTTTTAGCAACCTTACTATCTAATTGTCTAACAGATCCTGCAGCGGCATTTCTACAGTTTGCGAATATTTCTTCGCCAGCTTCTTCTCTTTCTAAATTTAATTTCTTAAGAGATTCTCTTGGCATATATATCTCTCCTCTAACCTCTAAGGATTCATCACCCTTTAGCTTTAAAGGAACAGATTTTATTGTTCTTACATTATGAGTAATATCCTCACCGACTAAGCCATTACCTCTAGTTGATGCTTGAACTAGAATACCATCCTCATATCTTAAAGAAACAGAAAGACCATCTATTTTAAGCTCACAAAGATAAGTTGCATTAGGCGCAACCTCTCTTACTCTCTTATCAAATTCATATAATTCCTCATAGCTAAATGCATCAGCTAGTGATGCCATTTTCTTTTCATGAGTAACCTTCTTGAATTTAGTTAAAACCTCTCCACCAATTCTATTTGTAGGAGAATCTAGTGTTTTTAAACTTGGATTTTCTTCTTCAATTTTAATAAGCTCATTCATTAGCTTATCATATTCATAATCCTCCATAATTGGAGCATCTTTAGTATAATAAGCCTCTGATGCTTTATTAAGTATTTCTTTAATCTCATTAAGTCTTTCTAAAATTGTTGACATATAAACACTCCTAAAATATATACTCATATTATATCACAATACTAATTAAACATTAATGTTTAAATATGTGAAAATGACAGGTGCGATACCTGTCATTTACTAATTAATTTAATTTAGTTAAAGATGGATGTGTTGATAGCATCTTCTTAACACCAGTAGGTGATTGGAAAGCAATTGATGCAACCTTACCTTGGATTGCAACAACAACACCATCTCCAAATGATTTATGATTGACCTTATCTCCAACCTTTAAATCAGATGTTTCTTGATCTAGTGCACTTAAAACATTAGATTTTAATGTAGATTCGCGCTTAACTTCAGTTTTAACTGGAGTCTTATATTCGCCATAGATCTTATAGAATTCTCTTTTCATTTCACCTAAGAAGCATGATGGAAACATAGTTTGTGTGAATCCAAATAAGAATCTTCTTTGACAATGTGAAATAAATAATCTATCCTTTGCACGAGTTATACCAACATAGCAAATTCTTCTTTCCTCTTCAACCTCTTCTTTTGTAGTTGAATTTTGAGAAGGGAATATACCATCCTCCATAGCAACCATAAAAACATTTTTAAATTCAAGTCCTTTTGCTTGATGATATGTTGTTAATATAACTGAATCTTCAACCTTTGCATCATCATTTTCACTTCTTAATGCTAAGTCAGATAAAAGAATATCTAACATTTCTTCATTAGTTAATCCTTCATCCTCATGATCTAATTCAGTTTCCTTTAAAACAGACTTAAATTCTTTAATATTTGATATTCTATCCTCATATTCATCACTATCGCCCTTCTTAAGCATTTCTTCATATCCTGTTTCCTTAAGAAGGATATCAATAATATCAGGAAGCTTACAATGTGATAATGATTCCTTTATAGATAGCATCATTATTCTAAATTTCTTAAGTTCTGTTTCACCTTGACCACGATATACTTCAATCGCGTCAAATAGTGATAAATTAGATGATCCTGCAGTATTAGTTAGTAATTCTAATACCTTATCACCGATTTTTCTTTTTGGTTCATTAATGATTCTTCCAAAGCTGAAATTATCATCATGATGAATTAATACTCTTAAATATGCAGTCATATCCTTTATTTCTTTTCTTGCAAAGAAAGAAAGGCCTCCAAATATTCTATATGGAATATGATTTTTAAGTAGAACATCTTCAAATCCACGAGATATATAATTAGCACGATACATTATCGCAAAATCATTCCAATTATCGCCTTTATCATGTAATTTTAATATTTGATCAACAACAAATGATGCTTCACCAAATGCTGAATCAGCATCATACATTGTAGGCTTATCTCCAGATTTACCATGTGAATACATAACTTTTTTAATTTGATTAGGATTCTTATCAATAATACAGTTAGCTAAATTTAGAATTTCATTAGTAGAACGATAATTCTCTTCTAAAAGAATCATTACATGATCCTTGTAATCTCTTCTAAATTTATGGATATTTTCAATTTTTGCGCCACGGAATGAATAAATACTTTGGAAGTCATCACCAACGACAAATATATTATTATGAAGCTTTGCAAGCATTCTAATTAAAATATATTGTAATGCGTTAGTGTCTTGGAATTCATCTACTAATATATATTGGAACTTATCCTGATAACGATATAAAACCTCAGGACATTTATTGAATAATTCAATAGTTTTAATAATTAAATCATCAAAATCTAATAAATTATTTTCAAGTTTATATGACTCATATCCCATTGATACAGTATCATAATCTTGGCTTAGGAATGGATCATCAATAGTAAAGCCATCAAAGTTCTTAGATTTAGAAATTAAATGTCTTAATTCCTTTGGCTTTACATCAATACATTTTTCTTTACAAACATCCTTTATTATTTTTAATGCATCTTCTTCATCAATAATATTAAAAGAATTTGTATATCCATCTAGGTGATGAATCTCTCTTCTTAGGATTCTTACACAAAATGAATGGAATGTAGAAACCCACATATCCTTTGTTTCCATACCATTTAGGATATTAGAAATTCTTACCTTCATTTCATTTGCTGCCTTATTAGTAAATGTTAAGGCTAAAATAGAATCCTTAGATATGCCTAGTTCATCGATTATATATGCAATTCTAGTTGTTAAAACCTTTGTTTTTCCAGAACCGGCACCAGCCATTACCATTACTGCACCCTCAGTAGTAGTAACTGCCTCATGTTGTGGTCCATTTAATCCACTTAAATTCATTATTATGCTGCTTCCTTTTCCATGAAATCATCGTAGTTAGATAATCTATCTTCCCAAGTGCCATCTAAATTAAATTTAATAATTCTATTGGCAACTGTAGATAATAATTCTCTATCGTGTGATGAATATAAAATATTACCCTTAAAATTAGTCATTCCTTCATTTAATGAAGTGATTGATTCCAAATCTAAGTGGTTAGTTGGATCCTCAAATACTAAAACATTAGGACATTCAACCATTAGCTTAGATAAAATACATCTAACCTTTTCTCCACCTGATAATACAGTACAAGACTTAGTTGCTTCTTCTCCAGCAAATAATACTCTACCTAAATATTGACGGATAAATGTTTCTGTTTGATCTTCTTTAGAATATTGTCTTAACCAATCAATTAAAGACATTTCCTTTTGGAAGTATTCCTTATTATCCTGCATTAAGAATCCTTGTGAAGTTGTAATACCCCACTTGAATTTACCAGTGAAATCCTTATCCTTTCCAGATAAGATATTGAATAATGCAGTTATTTGTAATGTATTTTCAGCTAAGAATGCAATCTTATCATTCTTATTTACTGAGAATGTTAAATCATTAAATAAGCCTGGCTTAGTTAAATGTTCAACAAATAAAATATCATTACCAACTTCTCTATTTGGCTTAAATCCTAAATATGGATATCTTCTTGAAGATGGTTCGATATCAGTAATTTCAATCTTTTCAAGTAATTTCTTTCTTGATGTAGCTTGCTTAGATTTTGACTTATTGGCACTGAATCTTGCAATGAATTCCTTTAATTCCTTTACCTTTTGTTCAGACTTCTTATTTTCATCCTGAGCTTGCTTTAAGGCTAACTGTGAAGATTCATACCAGAATTCATAGTTACCAACATAAAGCTTAATATGTCCTCTATCAACATCACAAATATGTGTACAAACATTATTTAAGAAGTGACGGTCATGAGATACGATTAATACAGTGTTTTCGAAATCTAATAAGAAGTTTTCTAACCACTGTGTTGACTTATAGTCTAGGTTATTTGTAGGTTCGTCTAATAATAATACATCTGGGTTCCCAAATAATGCTTGAGCAAGTAATACCTTAATTTTAATTTTTGCATCTAGGTCAAGCATTTTTTCATAGAATACTTCTTCAGGTACACCTAAACCAGCAAGCAATGTTTCAGCATCAGATTCAGCTTCCCATCCACCTAATTCTGCAAATTCACCTTCAAGCTCAGCAGCTCTTAATCCATCAGCATCAGTAAAATCTGCCTTTTCATATAAAGCATCCTTTTCTTTTCTAATATCCATAAGCTTCTTATGACCTAATAAAACTGTATCTAATACTGTCTCATTGTCATATTTATGCTGATCCTGTGCAAGCACTGACATTCTTTCCTTAGGGTCTAGCTCAACATGTCCAGTTGTAGATTCAATTTCACCAGATAATAGCTTTAAAAATGTTGACTTACCAGCACCATTTGCGCCAATAATTCCATAACAATTACCTTTAGTAAATGAAATAGTTACATTATCATATAGCTTTCTTGTGCCATATTGTAAACTTAGATTTGTTACCTTTAACATAAAATAATTTCTCCTTCTTATAGCAAGAATAAGGGCTGAAGTATACTTCAGTCCTTATCAATCTTCTTTTATTATATTATAGTTTGAAGCCACTCTTTAGGCCACAAGTTTCATTAAATACTAATCTTTCATCATTAGAATCAATGTCAGTTACATAATATCCATTTCTAATGAATTGGAAATGATCTAATGGCTTAGTATCCTTTAAAGATGATTCAACAAAACCATTAGAAATATGAATTGAATTTGGATTTAACTTTTCCATGAAATCTAAATCCTTATTTTCTTCAGTTTCAATTAATAATGGTTCATATTGTCTAAATTCAGCCTTAATTGCAGTAGACTTTTCAACGAAATGAATATTACCATTAGGCTTTCTTTCATTAAATCCAGAATCACTTCTTGTTGCTGGATCATATGTTGCATGAATTAATGTGATATTGCCTTCATTATCCTTTTCAACTGATGTTGCAGTAATGAAATAAGCTCTCATTAATCTAACTTCAACACCTAATGCAAGTCTCTTCCACTTCTTATTAGGCTTTTCTTCAATGAAGTCTTCTCTTTCAATATATACATGACGAGAGAATGCAATCTTTCTAGAGCCTGCTTCTTCGTTTTCTTGGTTGTTTGGTGCATCAAGCCATTCAATTTGTCCTTCAGGATAATTATCAATAACAACCTCTACTGGGTTAATTACAGCATTAGGTCTATTAGCCTTAAGCTTTAAATCATCTCTTAAAGCTTCTTCTAATGTTTCTTCAGGAACTGTTGAATTAATTCTTGATAATCCTGTTGATAAAATGAAATTCTTAATAGAATCAGGAGTATATCCTCTTCTTCTTAATCCACATAAAGTAGGCATTCTTGGATCATCATATCCTGATACCTTCTTTGAATCAACTAAAGCTCTTAAATAACGCTTTGACATAATTGTATTAGTGATATTTAATCTACCAAATTCAATCTGATGTGGACGTGAATTAAATTCTTTTTCAATTTCACAGTTTTCAACAACCCAATCGTATAATACTCTATGGTTATCATATTCTAGTGAGCATAATGAATGAGTAATTCCTTCAAATGAATCCTGTAATGGGTGTGCAAAATCATACATAGGGAAAATGCACCACTTTGTACCTTGACGGTGATGATTAATATGAAGAATTCTATACATTACTGGGTCACGCATGTTAATATTAGGGGAAGACATATCAATCTTAGCACGTAATGTCTTTTCTCCATCCTTATATTTTCCTTCCTTCATTTCTTCGAATAGACGAAGGTTTTCTTCAATTGTTCTATCTCTATAAGGAGAATTCTTACCAGGTTCACTTAAAGTACCACGATATTTAGAGATTTCTTCTTGTGATAGGTCATCAACATATGCAAGTCCCTTCTTAATTAAAAGAACTGCCTTTTCATACGTTTTTTCAAAATAATCAGAACCATAAAAAACGTTCTTTGGCTTATATCCTAGCCAAGCTAAATCCTCAATAATACCTGAAACGAATTCCTTATCTTCCTTAGCTGGGTTTGTATCATCAAATCTTAAATTAGTATATCCACCAAAAGACTTAGCAAGTTCAAAGTTAGTAACAATAGCTCTTGCATGACCAATGTGTAGGTATGCATTGGGTTCTGGTGGGAATCTTGTAATTATTTCCTTTACAGCACCACTTTCTAGGTCTTCTTGCATTTTTGTTTTAATAAAGTTATTAATCTCTGCCATAATAATCACCCTTTTTAAAATATATGCTAGTATTATACTACAAATATAGTAAAAACTCCACTAAATCAACAATAAAATTGTTTTCAATAATATATTAAACTTTTATGTTGATGAGTATAAAAAAAATTTTAAAATTTTTATTTTGCATTTTTTAAGCATTTTTTCGAAAAAAGGGGCTATTTTTACCTATTATTTTAAGTTAAAGTTCTATTTATAAAATGATTTTGGAAAATCAGTCAATAGTCCATTTTTACCTCATTTGACAACGATTTTTTTTAGGTATAAAATCACCTTGTCAGAGTAAAATCTGCAATCATTTTTAAGGAGACAATGTTATGATCCGAGGTCTGGAGGAAACGATGGGCTAACAGGAGGTATACTATGGATTATTTTATAATCCTAGCTATTATATTAATCATTTTAATGGTTATTATAATGACTGTTAAAAAATAGCAATACCTCTTAGTCTTCATTGTTTCCAAGAAATGAGAAAAGAGCAAGGTGGCCACCTTGCTCTTTTCGTTTAAATAGTATCTCTTAGCCTTCATTGGCATAATCATTATAACATCTTTTATATAATTTATCAAATTCTAAAATTTTCTAAAATTTCGTACTAATTATTCTTTTTATAGATATAATATAGACCTTTTAATAAAATATCAGGGTCATAAGTTATCTTGTGCTTAGAATATGGGATTATAAGTCTTGCAAGACCACCAGTTGAAATAACACTGCAGTCATCGCCCATTTCTTCTTTTATTCTATCAATTAAACCATCTAGCATACAAGCATTACCATAAATAATACCAGATTGCATACACTCAACTGTGTTTTTACCAATTAAGTGCTTTGGTGCTTCAAGTGATATAAATGGTAATTGAGATGCATGTGAAGATAAGCTATCAAGTGAAGTTTTTATTCCTGGAATAATCATACCACCTATATGATTATTATCCTTATCAATTACTGATAATGTAGTTGCAGTACCCATATCAATTATAATTGCTGGAGTCTTATATTCTTCAATAACACAAACAGCATCACAAACTCTATCTGCGCCAAGTGTTTTTTGGTTATCAATTTTAATATTTAAGCCAGTTTTTATACCATGGCCTATAATAAATGGTTTCTTGTTTAATAATAGTTCTAATGCATGAGAAACCTCATTTGTTATTTCAGGTACAACTGAAGATAAGATTGAACCTTCTATTTCATTTAGATTAATAGAATAAACCTGAATCATTAATCTAAAATTAATTAAAAAATCAATTTCAGTTTTCTTTCTATCAGTACCTATTCTACCTTGAGCTTTGATGGTTGTTCCATCTAAGAAGCCAACTACAATATTTGTATTTCCAATATCAACTGCAAGTATCATAATTATAACTCCTTTGCCTTATCTAATATGATATTTGCTAAAGCTTCCTTAGAAGTAAGTTCTGAGACTAAAACATTATCCTTAGTTATAAATGTAATTTGATTTGTATCAACACCAAATCCAGTATTTGGGCTTGATAATGAATTTGCACAAATCATATCAGCATTTTTCTTTTCTAGCTTTTTCTTTGAATTTTCAAGCATGTTCTCAGTTTCCATAGAGAATCCAATAAGCTTTTGCTTAGTCTTATTTTCTCCTAAGAAAGCTAAGATATCTGTTGTTCTTTTTAGCTTAATTGCAAAATCTGAATCAGATTTCTTGATTTTATTTAAAGCAACCTCTTCTGGTGTGTAATCAGCAATAGCTGCAGACATTATAATATAGTCCATATCTTTATAATTATCTCGTACACTATTAAACATATCTGATGCTGATTTAACATCAATTTTATTAATTCCAGGGAATTCTTTAATTGCAGTTGGTCCTGAAATTAATAAAACATTTGCACCACGTAGGTATGCATATTTTGCAATTGCATATCCCATCTTACCAGTAGAGTGATTAGTTATATATCTAACTGGGTCAATTGCCTCAACTGTAGGTCCTGCTGTAATTAAGATATTCTTTCCTTCTAAATCATGAGGGAAAGCAATATACTTTAATATTTCAGCAACCAATATTTCTTCATCAGGAAGCTTACCTCTTCCTGTGTCATCGCATGCTAAAAGGCCACATGCTGGTTCAACAATAACATATCCATATTTTCTTAGCTTTGATAAATTATCCTGTAATATTGGATTATCATACATATTAGTATTCATTGCAGGTGAAATTATTTTAACACCCTTAAATGCGAATAAGGTTGTTGTAAGCATATCATCACAAATACCATTTGCAATTTTACCAATAATATTTGCAGTTGCAGGTGCAACCATAAATATATCTGCTTTCTTTGCAAGTGAAACATGCTCAACCTTAAATTCGAAATTTCTATCAAAAGTATCAACTAAGCATTTATTACCTGTTAATGTTTCAAATGTAATTGGATTGATAATATTTAAGGCATTCTTTGTCATAATAACATGAACATCAGCACCTAATTTCTTTAACTGATGAGCAACTCCTGCCATTTTATATGCAGCAATTGATCCAGTTATTCCAAGTACAACTGTTTTTCCTTTTAGCATAAAGATCAACTCCTATTCTTGGTCTTCTAATCTTCCGTATTTCTCATAATTTGCGACACGATTAATCTTATTATCGTTATCAACAAATACAACTGTTGGATTTAATGTTTTAGCTTCTTCTGGTGTTACATCACAATAAGCCATGATTATTACCTTATCTTTAGCCTTACCACACCATGCGGCAGCACCATTTAGGCAGATAACACCAGAACCTGCTTCTCCTTTAATAGTATATGTTTCAAATCTAGAACCATTGTCTACATTAACAACTTGAACTTTCTCATATTCATAGATTCCAGCTTTTTCCATTAATTCACTATCAATTGTAATAGAACCAACGTAATCAAGTCTAGCCTCTGTTACTGTAGCACGATGAATTTTTGATTTAAGCATTGTAATAGTCATTAGTCATTTACCTCAATAATAAAATTGTCAATTTCTCTTGTAGTTCCAATATAAACAGCGATTGCAACTAAAACCTCACCCTTAATAACATCTACTGGTTGAATATTAGTATTATCAACAATTGAAACATAATCAACCTTTGCTAAAGGTTCAGTATATAATACCTTAGTTATTGCATCAATAACCTTACGGGCATTACGTTCACCATTTAAAATTAATTCCTTACCTTCTTTTAAAGCCTTAGATAAAATAACTGCAGCCTTTCTTTCCTCAGGTGAAAGATATGTATTTCTTGATGATTTAGCTAAGCCATCATCTTCTCTTACAATTGGGCAACCAATTATTTCAATATCAAAATTTAAGTCACGAACGAATCTCTTTACAACTGCAAGCTGTTGAGCATCCTTTTGACCAAAATATGCTCTATCTGGCATAACGATATTAAATAACTTAGTTAATACTGTGCAAACACCACCAAAATGAACTGGACGTCTTGCACCACATAAATGTTCAGTTACCTCTGTTGTATTAACAGATGTTGTGAAATGAGCTGGATACATTTCAGATGGTTCTGGATTAAAAATTAAATCAGCACCTGCAGATGTTACAAGAAGAGTATCTCTTTTTAAATCTCTTGGATACTTAGCTAAATCCTCATTAACACCAAACTGAATTGGATTTACGAATACAGAAACTACTGTTCTATCATTTTCAGAAACAGACTTTGTAATTAGACTCTTATGTCCTTCATGTAAGTAACCCATTGTTGGTACAAATCCAACACTTAAGCCTTCCTTTCTCCAAGCCTTAACAATTTCTCTTACTTCTTTTATAGTGTGTACTACCTTCATATTACTCTTGCTCCTCTACTTCTTTAATAGCATTTTCTAAATCTTCATCACTAATCTTATAAGTATGCTCCTCACTAGGAAAAGCACCATTTGAAACTTCATTTTTATATTGCTTAAAAGCATCAACAATTACATCATGTAAATTAGCATATTTCTTAACGAATTTCGCAGTTTTATCAGCACTATATCCTAGCATATCCTGATAAACTAATACCTGTGCATCGCAATTATTAGATGCGCCAATACCAATTGTTGAAATATGTAATAACTTAGTTACATAATCAGCAAGCTTCTTAGGAACACATTCAAGTGTAACTGCAAAAGCGCCAGCCTCTTGTACTGCAATGCAGTCTCTAATTAAATCTGCTGCAGCACTCTTAGTTTTACCTTGAACCTTATATCCTCCAAATGCGTTTACTGATTGTGGAGTTAGGCCAACATGTGCAACAACAGGAATACCTGCATCAGTAATTGCTTTAATTCTTGATGCATACTTAGCACCACCCTCAAGCTTAACAGCCTGACATCCAGTTTCTTTTATAATTCTTCCGGCATTCATTAAAGCTTCCTCATCAGAAACCTGATATGACATAAAAGGCATATCTACAACAACAAATGTGTCTTTAGCACCTCTTACAACAGCACTACCGTGATGAATCATATCCTCCATAGTTACAGGTAATGTATTAGGGTATCCAAGCATTACCATTCCTAATGAATCACCAACTAAAATAAAATCAATACCAGCCTCTTCAGCTAATCTTGCAGTATTATAGTCATATGCTGTAACCTGTACAAGCTTCTTATTACCTTTTGCTTCTTTAAAAGTATTTACGTTAATCATTTCTATCTCCTTTTAATAATTCTTCCATAATAGAATAATCATTCTTAGTTATAATCTTTGACATTTCACATAGCTTTATACTTAAAGGTATATAAATATCTTTTTCTTCTTTTGTTAAAGATGATAAATGCTTTTTAATAGTAGAAATATCATTTCTTTTTATAGGACCAGTTAATGCACCTAAGCTACCTACATTAGAAATATTATTTATATTATTGATCATTAAAGGCATAAATATTTTTAAATCATTTATTCCTATATCCTTAAATAATCCTTCAGAGGTATATGCAAGTGCACATACTAAATTAGATAGCATTACACATCCAGCATGATATCTACTTTTATTTTTTCCATCAATTACTATAACCTTATCATCAAATAATAATGATATATCCTTAACCTTAGCCTCATCACCTTCTAAGGTTAGATATGCATTATTAAAATCTAGGTATGATTTATATTTGTCATTAAATGCATATATCGGATGTAGGGAATAACAATAATTATTATTTCTTAAATCACTAAATATATCACTTGATAGTGAACCTGATGTATGTATTAAAATTTTATCTTTAACATTTAATGAGTTTAATTCATTAACTACATCTATTATTGAATCATCATTTACAGTTAAAAAAAGAGTATCACATCTATCTATTAAATCTTTAAGACTTCTGTAATACTCACTAATACTAAAATTTGCGCAATCTATAGCGTCATCTAAATTCTTTGAATATATTCCACATACATTATGATTCTTATCATTAAGATATCTTGCAAGGGTATATCCAACATGACCTGCGCCTATAAATCCAATTCTCATTTCATCACCTCACTAATATAATTTATTTCTAATATCATTTAGTTATAAAGAAACGAATTGATTTATAATTATTAAAATTAAAGTTTATTAGTAAAGTTTTACATAAATAAATACTTTCTAACCAAAAAGATTATACTACTTAATTTATTAAATGTAAATTATTTTAATAAGTAGTAACGTTTCCATTATCTTTTTAAACAAAAAAGCACTATGAAGTGCTTTATTTTGATTCTATTTCTAAAGATGAAGATGCATTTAAATGTAGGTCTGCTAGAGTAGGATCCTTTTTATATTGATAATATCCAGCACATGCAATCATTGCAGCATTATCAGTACAATATTTAATAGATGGAATCATGATATTAAAATCCTTACCCTCTTCCATAAATCTTTCCTTTAAGCCCTTGTTTGCAGAAACTCCACCGGCAACAATAATATTTTTAACATTCTTTTCTTTTGCTAATCTTAATGTTTTTCTAACTAAAACCTCTGTTACTGATGCTTGGAATGAACAACATAAGTCATTTACATTAATCTCTTCTCCTCTTTGCATTGCATTATGGTGAAGATTAATAACAGCTGATTTTAATCCTGAGAATGAGAAATTATAAGAACCATCCTCTAAATATACTCTCGGAAGATTATATGTATCCTTACCTAAGTGTGCAAGCTTATCTACCTTAGGTCCTCCTGGATATGTTAGGCCAACAACTCTTGCAACCTTATCATATGCTTCACCAACAGCGTCATCTAGTGTTTCACCAACAAGCTCAAATTGGAAATGATCCTTCATATAAATAAGCTCAGTATTGCCACCTGATACTAATAACGCAATTGCAGGGAATGTCATTTCATGCTCTATTGAATTAGCATAAATATGTCCTACTAAATGATGTACTGCAATAAGTGGCTTATGATACATCATAGCAAATGTTTTAGCTGCATTTACACCAACAAGTAGAGAACCAATTAAACCAGGTCCTTCTGTTACTGCAACTAAATCAATATCCTCTGGTTTTAAATTTGCTTCCTCAAAAGCCTGCTTAAATACCATAGAAACCTGATAAACATGGTTTCTAGATGCAACCTCAGGTACAACACCACCAAATTTTTCATGTATATTTATTTGAGAATTAATTACGCATGATAAAACCTCTTTGCCATCTCTAACTATGGATGCTGATGTTTCATCACAGCTTGATTCAACTCCTAAAACCAACATAATAATTACTCCTTTATATCTTTAAATTCAATACGGATAAGCTTAGATAATTCCTTAGGATTCATTTTAATTTGTAATCCTATTTTCCCACCAGAAAATAAAACATATGGAAATTCTTTAGCAGTCTCATCCATAACCGTAATGAAGCTCTTCTTCATTCCAATAGGTGAGCATCCACCTCTAACATATCCTGTTAGTGGTAATAATTCCTTAACCTGAATCATTTCAACAGATTTAACATTAACTGCCTTAGCACACTTTTTTAAATCTAATTCAGATGAAACAGGTACCAAGAATACATAATTCTTTTTATCAGAACCCTTAGTTACTAATGTTTTAAAAACCTGATTAGGATCTTCATTTGTTGACATTGCAACACCAATGCCATCAACTGCTTCACCTTCCTTATGCTCATATTCTATAACTTCATATTTTATTTTCTTTTGGTCTAATTGTCTCATTGCATTTGTCTTATCCATAAATAAAACCTCGTTAAAATATTAATTGCAATACTAAAGCATCTTCTCCATCACTATAATATTGCTTACGTCTATTAATTTCTTTATATCCTAACTTATGATATAAAGAAATAGCGCCTATATTAGATTCTCTAACCTCTAAGAATGAAGATTTAGCACCTTCTTGTAAAAGCTCACTAAATACGTATTTTAACAAGCTTTCACCTAAGCCCTCTTTCCTTCTTTTAGGACTTACACAAAAATTCATAATTTCAATGATTTCGCCGTCAAACATTGTAGATATATATCCAATAATATCATTATTATCTTCAATCACATAAATATATGCCATTAGATTATCTAAATAAGAATTTAAGAAATCATAACCTAATGAATGATTAAAGCATTCTTCTTCTAATTTAACTATTTTTTCTATATCTTCTTTTTTATATTTTCTAATATTCATTATCCTAAATTTCTTTCAGCTTCTGTATCTCTTAAGTAATTAGGAACTAAAAGGTCAGCCTCTTCTACAAGAGTAGAATTTGAGATTACATAGAAAGGATCAACCTTAAATTCCCCTTCATTAACTACATATTCATAATTAGATTCTAATAATATCTTATTTTCATATAAGGCTTCATCTAATACATAGCTATTCTTATTTACATCAATAATTGCAGCAAAGCTTGTTTCATGTCTTGCGTCAATCATTGATAAGGTAATACCCTTAGAGCCTGATGCAATAAGCTTTAGTGTTGATATTTTATATAATGGAATATTCTTAAATGATGCCATCATTTTAGCAACAGTAACACCCATTCTAACTCCAGTATAAGAACCAGGTCCAATACCAACAACAATCTTAGATAAATCATCAACTTCAATAGAGGCCTTCTTTAAAGCTTCATCTACTAAAAATACAATATTTTTAGCATGGTCATGCTCACCCTTCATATATTCTTCATATATGACCTTTTTATCGCATACTAATGCGATATATAAAATTTTAGTTGCAGAATCTATAATTAAAGAATACATTATAATGCCTCAACTTTCTTAATATATTTATCACCAATTGCTTTAATTTCAATAGTTCTTTCATCTGAATATGTTCTAATAATATTAACTAAAATATATTCCTTAGGTAAAAGCTCATCAACTTGATGTGGCCATTCAATAACACAAATCCCATCTGTTTCTATATATTCATATAAATCAAAGTCATTATTTAAGCCATCAAGTCTATATAAATCTAAGTGATAAAGCTTTCCCTTTTCCCCTTGATATGTTTTAACGATTGTAAATGTAGGTGAATTAATTATTCTTTTTACACCTAGTGCCTTACCAATTCCTTTAGTAAATGTTGTTTTTCCAGCAGAAAGGTCTCCTTCTAGTAAAACAACATCTCCTTTTTCTAAAACATTACCAAGCTTTTCTCCTACATTAATAGTTTCATCCTGGTTATTAACTTTAAATGTTTTTAACATGGTATCATCTACTTTCAAAAAATTACTCTAATATTATAAGTTAATTGATGAAAATAATAAAGACTCCAAGAACACTTTCTTGAAGTCTTTTATCTTTTAATTCATTCCTAATACTTCTTCTTTATGCTTTGGCATAACTGTAACGCTAGATGCATGAAGCATAATTACTTCTTCCTTTGCAAGCTTAGAGAACTCACGAGAAACTGTACATACTAAATATACATAGTCTCCTTCTTTAACCTTAACCTCAGTATCATTTTTGACTTCATATCCTAAGAATTGTATATCCTGTGCACAACAAGTCATAACCTGTCTACCGATAACAAAATCACCATTCTTAAATGCCTTACGTACGAAAACAGGGAACTTAAAAGTTTTGTTTTCATATTTTTCAAAATTATCAAATACTTCAACATACCAAATAGGATAAATATCTTCTTCAAACATTATTTCATCCTTTGATAGGTCATAAGGTAGGTCTTCATCTAATCTTGTAGTTAATGAACCATCTGATTGTTCAAATGCAATTTGACATTGCTGATTCATTGCACGAACCTGTCTTCTAAAAGAAGCTAATTCATTGATACCTTCACATCTATTGAATACAACTAAAGATGAATCCTTTAGCATACTTTGATATATCTTTTTCATATTACCAAACATTACTTTAAATGTTGATGCATCAATTAAAGTAATCTGCTGATAAATAAGCATATATTCTGGGAATTCCTGCTTATCCCAATCAAAGAATGCATTATATTCAATAACATAGCGATCAGCCATATATTTTCTATCAATTGATTCCATCCACTCAGCTGTAAAATCTGAATCCTTTGAAACATATTCAACCTTAACACCATATTTGTCTAACCAAGAAGGATCATATTCAACCTCACCTTCTTCGCAACAAATAATTACTGTTGTATTATTTTGGTATTCAGGATTATTTTCAATAATTTCTTTTATTAATGATGTTTTGCCTGATTCAAGGAATCCATTTAATAAAAATAGTGGAACTTCTTTCTTTTTTGGCATAATATAACCTCTTTATTAATTAAAATAATTTCTTAATATCTTCTTCTTTAATCTTAGAACCTATTACAACAATCTTAGCCATAGGAATAGAATGAGTCTCTTCAAATGAAACTTCTTCTGGTGTTAACTGGAATAAATACCATTTATTATCAGTTGCCTCAATAATACCCTTAGCACGTACAATAACACCATACTTGCCATTAGCCATATCATTAATAATAGCCTTAAATGATTCAATATCATATTTCTTTACTGTCTCAATACCAATTGATGCAAATACCTCATCAGCATCATGTCCATGGTGATGGTGATGATGGTGGTGACAGCTGCAATTTGGATCATCGCATTCTTCTTCATCGTGATGGTGATGATGTTCTTCCTCATCCTCATCATGGTGGTGATGACATTCACATTCCTCATGGTCATGGTCGTGGTGGTGATGATGCTCTTCTTCATCCTCATCATCGTCGTCCTCATCATGGTGATGATGACATTCACATTCCTCATGATCATGGTCGTGATGGTGGTGACAGCTACAATTTGGATCATCGCATTCATCTTCATCATGTCCCATTGCTTCTTTAATTTGATCAGCGTCTAAAAGCTTAGTATCAAATCCTTCATAAGCTTTAATTAATTCATCATCAGAAAGCTTAGATACTGGTGTTGTAACAACAACAGCATTAGCATTTATTCCTCTAATTACATCTAAAGCTTCTTTAATTTTTTCTTCAGTTGCAACATCAGTTCTAGATAAAATAACTGTATAAGCATTAGAAATTTGGTCATTAAAGAATTCACCAAAATTCTTAGCATACATTTTTGCCTTCTTAGCATCAACTAAGCAAACAAGTGAATTAATATTAGAACCTAAACCAGCCTTAGTTACTGCAGCAACAATATCTGATAATTTACCAACACCTGATGGTTCAATTAGAATTCTATCAGGATTTTCTTGTTTAATAAGCTCATTTAATGCCTTTGTGAAATCTCCAACTAAAGAGCAGCAAATGCATCCTTGGCTTAATTCCTTCATTTCAATTTTAGTATCTTTTAAGATATCAGTATCTACTGATACTTCTCCATATTCATTTTCTACAAGAACAACCTTTTCATTTTTTATTTCAGTTTTTAACAATCTTTCAATAAAAGTAGTCTTACCAGCTCCTAAGAAGCCTGAAATAATATCAATCTTTAACATTATTATTACCAACCTTTCGCTAAACTATTATAGCATTAATATAAATTGTATGCAATAAAATTAAACCGTTATCACGATTTTTATTGACAGTTAGTCATATAGAGTGCCAAAAATAAAAAGATGATGTACTTCATCTCCTAAATTATTATTGTAATATATCTGTATATAATCGCAATCGAGTAGAGTAGAAAAATAAATATTTTTCATATTTATTCTTCATCCCCTCTCACACCACCACATCGTGCCGTTCGGCAATGGGCGGTTCAATTCATAAGTTTAAATTCAAGCTAAATAATAATCAAGGGCGAAGACTA
>JAEELJ010000029.1 GCA_016288855.1 Acholeplasmatales bacterium | reverse complement strand
TAGTCTTCGCCCTTGATTATTATTTAGCTTGAATTTAAACTTATGAATTGAACCGCCCATTGCCGAACGGCACGATGTGGTGGTGTGAGAGGGGATGAAGAATAAATATGAAAAATATTTATTTTTCTACTCTACTCGATTTTTATATATAATTATTTTTTTAGTAGATATTTTTTAGACATTATGCTAAAATTTGCTTGTATTTTATAAAAAAGGGGAATATGAGAAATGAAAAAAATATTTATTTCGGCGCTTTTTGTTGCAAGTACAATTGCAATGCTTTCAGGCTGTGGGACATCAAAAAATGAAAATAAAAAAATTGATGCTATAACAACAACTAATACAACAGATAGTACAACTTCTATATTAGAAGATATTAATACTTCTATAACTAAAGATGTAGATACAACAACAGTACCTCAAACTACTAGTGCTCAAACAACTACGGTTAATACAACAACTGAAGTTAATACAACAACAGTACCTCAAACATCAACTGCTGCAACAACTACAAATGAAGATAAATTCACAATTACTTTTGATGTTTGTGGAGAAAAAACTAATGTTATAGTTAATAAGGGTGAAATGCCTATTTTTAATGGCACACCAAAAAAAGAGTCAACAGATGAATATACTTATCAATTTGATGGTTGGGATAAGAAAATAGTAGAAGCAACTTCTAATACTACATATACTGCACTATTTAAAGAAATAAAAAGAGAATACACTTATACATTTGTTGTTGAAGGTATAGAACTTACAACAACTGCAAATTATGGTGATGAAATAATTGTGCCTAACAATCCTGGTAAATCACCTACAAAGGTTTATGAATACCAATTTGATGGTTGGTATACAGAAGAAGTTGGTGGCAAAAAGGTAGAAAGCTTTTCTACAGTAACTGGTAATGTAGTTTACTATGCACATTTTATAGAAAAGAAAAGAGAATATACTTATACATTTATAGTAGATGGTGTTGAAATGATTTCAACTGGTAATTATGGTGATCAAATTGTAGTACCAGAAGATCCAGTAAAAAATGAAACTGATGGGGCAACATATGAATTTGATGGTTGGTATATTGGAGACAAAAAGGTTACTAATTTTGGTAAATTAAAGGATAATGTTACATATATTGCACTATTTAAAGAAATAAAAAAAGAATACACTTATACATTTGTTGTTGAAGGTATAGAACTTACAACAACTGCAAATTATGGTGATGAAATTGTAGTACCAGAAGATCCAGTAAAAAATGAAACTGATGCGGTAACATATGAATTTGATGGTTGGTATACAAAAGAAGTAGGCGGAGAAAAAGTTGAAAGTTTTTCTACATTAACTGATGATGTAATATATTATGCTCATTTCATTGAAAATAAGAAACAGTACACATATACATTCGTTGTTGATGGAGTTGAAACATCAACAATCGCATATTATGGAGATGAAATTGAGGTACCAAAGACCCCATCTAAATCTAAAACTAATGAATACACATATGAATTTGATGGTTGGTATATAGGAGACACCAAGGTTACAACCTTTGGTACATTAGTTTCTAATGTTACATATACTGCTAAATTTAAAGAAATTGCAAATGTTTATACTGTCACATTTAATTCAAATGGTGGTACATATGTTGGATCAAAGGAAGTTTCTTATAATTCTTTAATTAGTAACGTAAGTGATCCAACAAGAGATGGATATAATTTCTTAGGCTGGTATTATAATGGTGCATTATGGAATTTTGAATCTGATAAAATGCCTTCAAAAGATATAACATTAAATGCACAATGGGATAAAATTATTACATATGTATCAGTAACATATTATAAGAATGATATAGATGGTTCTGTTAAGGAAATTGGTACTGAAAAATTAGTGTATGAAGATGGATTTGATTCTGTTACACTTGATATAGAAAGTAAGTATACTCATTCTAGTTGGTATGATATAAATGGAAATATATGGAAATATGGTGACTCATTTACATCTACATCTTTAATTGTTTATACTGATATATATACGAAAGGCTTAAACCTAAAAGTATCAGGTGATTATGCATATGTTAGTGGATATTCTGGTACTGCCTCAACTGTAGAAATTCCATATTATTATTTAGGTAAAAAAGTTACAAAGATAGGTTATAGAGCATTCTATAATGATTATAAAGTAACTGATGTTTATTTGACTGAAAATGTTTTAGAAATAGAAGAAGGTGCATTCTATAATTCTGCATTGGAAAATATTTTAAATACAGCTTATGTTAATACACTTGGTGAAGAATGTTTTGGCTTTTCAAAAATAAAATATTTTGATGGTGGCTCATTAATAACTATTGGAGCTTATTGCTTTAATAATTGTACAGAATTTACTGGATTTAATCGCACATATTTCAAAACTATACCTAGTTATGCATTTTATGGCTGTACTAAACTAGAATCATTTGATTTTAGAGATTATATAACAACTGTTGGTGAATATGCATTTGCAAATTCAGGATTAAAAACAATTTCTAATTATTCTAAATTAACAATTATTAGAAATAATGCGTTTGAAAGTACTAATTTAGAAACATTTACTGCAGGTAATTATTTAACTATTATAGAAGATAAGGCATTCAATAATTGTTCTAACTTAACTACATTCTATTTATCAACTTCAGTTAAATACGTTGGTATCAAAATATTAAATGGTACTAATGTATCATTTACAGTGAAGAATAAGAATAAATATGTTGGAACAAGTGATAATCCATATTATCTATACTATGAATCAGAGGCTAATGCTACAAGTGTTACAATAGTAGAAGATTGTTATTTAATTGGTGGTGAAGCATGTAGAGGCTTATCATCAGTGAAGAAGGTTACAATTCCTGATAATGTTAAAGGAATTGGTAAGAATGCATTTACAAGTTGTACTAAATTAGCTACAGTAACTATTTCAGCAAATAGTAACTTAAGAGTTATAGGAGATAGTGCATTTGCTGCAACAGCTATAACTAAAATATTATTACCATATTTTATTGAATACATTGGTGCATATGCATTTAACCAAACAAAACTAGCAACAGTAGATTGTAAACGAGATGGATTATATTACCTATATCAACCTTCTATAGTTTCTGAGTGGGAAGGTGCAATAGGTTATATTACTCCAACAAAATATACATATTATGAAGTAGATGAAGATTTTGCAACAATGCTTCAAAAAAATTATTTATTTGTATATAGCGAATTAAAGTTTGTATCTTAATACAATTATTTGAGGTGACTTATGTCACCTCTTTATTTTATATTTATTGACTTAATATGTTCTAATATTGTAGAATTGTTTTGGTAGTTCAATTTAAAAAAATGTAATATGAGGAGATAGGAAATGAAAAAAATTAAATTAGGAGCATCTTTGCTTCTTGCAACTTTAACACTTACTTCTTGTAGTGGTTTTAGTGCTTTTAATAATCTAAAAAATAATAATGATAATAATTCTATAGAAAGCCATTGCACAAGTTCAATAAGTGATACAACTACAACTGTTCCAACTACAACAAATTTAATAACAAGTGATACAAGAGTAGAATGTCTTGTAGCATTTGTTAATATGGGGGGATCATTTGTAGAACCACAAGCAGTAAAATATGGGGATAAAGTAGAAAAACCAACTAATCCAACAAGAGAAGGATATATATTTAAGGGTTGGTATGAAGATTCTAATTATACAAAGGAATTTGATTTTAATACTATAATAACTGGGACTAAAAGTTTATATGCAAAATGGGAAAAAGACCTAGAAAAAACTTATTATTATGTTTCTTTTAGTGGTGGCGAGACTTTTAGTGTTAAACATGGACAAACTGTTGAAAGACCACAAGACCCAACAAGAGAAGGATATATATTTAAAGGCTGGTATGAAGATTTTGAATGTACAAAAGAATTTGATTTTGACACAAAAATAATTGATAATACCTTTATATATTCTAAGTGGAATCGAACATATTCTGTTATTTTTGCTGATGATAATAAATTCTTATTTGAAACATATGTTGAAAACGGATTAAGCGTATCAAAGCCTGAAACTCCAACAAAAGAACATTTTGAGTTTTTAGGTTGGTATAAAGATCAAGATTTAAAAGAGCCATATGATTTTAATACTCCTATAACTGATAATATTATTATATATTCTAAATGGGAAGAACATTTATATTATAGAAAAAAGGCAAAGGTTGATACTCCAGTTATATATACTTCTATTCCAACTGTGGAGAAAGTTGAATATGATTTAAGTAGAAGATTTGTAACTAATGGAGAAATATCATATAGTGAAATAAGGCTTCGTACAAATGTTTGTCAAGAAGTTAACATTACTGTAACATTAGGAGATGAAACTGAAGAATTTACATTGTGTTATTTAATCTTAGATAGTGATAAGCAGAATGATATGGGTGTATTCCCTGTTAAGAATTATCAAGGAAATTGGTATGTTTGTCAGGATGATAATAAAAATTTGTTGATTAAGACTTATATTTATAATCCTTCAAATTCGGTACAAACTATATCGAAATTAAACTTAGCAATATATATGGAAAATAACACAATATCAAGAACTTTAATTGCAAATGCTGACTTTAATAATTTAGAAAAAATTTCTAGTAGAGGTTCTTTTGAGGATTTTAGTTATGAGAAAGATCAATATAATAAAGAAGCATATGAGCTTTTTAGTGTTTATGAACTAACAACATCTTGGGTCATCAGTTTTTAAGATTTTCTAAAAAAGAGGGAAAGAAGACTTTCCTTCTTTTTAGTTAGTTATATAAAACTTTAATATTGACATAGTCTAAAATTAATACTATAATTATGTTAGTTATAACTAACTCAATAAAACTATTAATTTGTATATCTCTTTAGTTATAACTACATAACATCCTTTGACAGTATGGATAGGGGAGGTAATAGAATAACTATTAATTTGAAAAAAATTTTATTACTTAAAAATCCATTAAGGCCTTTTGAGGCCTTTTTGGTTTAAGTTTTTTGGAGGAGAGAATTATATGTTTATAGAAATAGAAGATATTAAAAAGACATATGGTACAGGAGAGAATAGTTATTATGCACTAAAGGGTATAACATTTAGTGTAGAAAAAGGTGAGATGGTTGTATTACTTGGACCATCAGGCTCTGGTAAATCAACATTATTAAATATTATTGGTGGTATTGATACCTTAGACTCTGGCAAGGTTGGAATAAATGGTGAATTTATTCAGGATATGTCTGAAAAAAATAGAATTGCTTATAGAAGAAAGAATTTAGGTTATGTATTTCAAAGCTATAATTTAATACCTAACTTAACAGTAAGAGAGAATATAGAGGTCGGCTCTTATTTATCTAAGAATAGCTTAGATATCGATAATATAATTGAAGTATTAGGCTTAAAAAAGCATGAAGATAAAATACCTTCTCAATTATCAGGTGGACAACAACAACGTACATCTATTGGTCGTGCAATTGTTAAAAATCCTAATTTATTATTGTGTGATGAACCAACAGGCGCCCTAGATTCAGATACATCTAAGCAAATATTAGAGCTAATTGAAAAGGTAAAAGAAAAATATAATACATCTATTATAATGGTTACTCATAATGAAAATATAGCTAAAATGGCTGATACAATTATTAGATTAAAGGATGGCAAAATAATTTCTAATGAAAAGAATCTAGCTAAAGTAAAGGCAAGTGATTTAGAATTATGAGAAATCCACTTTATAAAAGATTACCAAAAGAATTACTTAAGGATATTGTTAAATATATAATAATGTTTTTATTTTTAGCATTACCTATTGCGTTATGCAGTGGATATATGATTGGTAATGATTCAATGATAAGAACATATTACCTAGGTATTGATTATTATTCATTAGAGGATGGTCATTTCATTACTACAAATGAAATTGAAGATTCTATAATTGATGAAATTGAAAATGAAGAAAACATTAATGTTTTTAAATTATATTATAAGGATGAAATATCTAATAAAGAAGATACAATAAGAATATATAGAATATCTGATAGAGAAAATATAAATAAATATTGTATTCATCAAGGTATGATCCCAACAAAAGATAATGAAATAGCATTAGATAGATTATATTTAGAAAATAATAAGATTAATGTCGGAGATAGATATAAGATTAATGATATAGAATATACTATTAGTGCATCTATATCATTATTTGATTATTCTTGCTTATTCAGAAGCAATAATGATTCAATGTTTGATGCGAATAAGTTTAGTATTGCATTAACCAATGATAATACATTTAATAATATATCAAATGATCATTTGGTTTACGATTATGCATATTTATATCCAAAAAGATTAGATAAAAAAGAAGCACATGAAATGAATACTAATCTAACTAAATATTTATATCAAAAGCTATTATTAAATTCTAATTCACTAGATAGTCTTCTTGCAAAAGAGGATAATCAAGCAATTCAGTTTGCAATAGATGATCTAGAAGGCGATTTAGTTATGATGCTAGTATTTGGAATTATTATTGTATTTGGATTAGCATTTGTTTTTGCCCTATCTAGTAAAAGCCAAATTGAAGCTGAAGCTAAAAGTATTGGCACACTTAAGGCAATGGGATATAGTAAGAAGGAATTATTAGTTAGCTATTTAGTGCTACCAACTATTATTACCTTACTTGCAGGAATATTTGGTAATATATTAGCATATACTCTTTTAAAGGAATATTTAGTTGGATTATATTATCATTCATATTCATTACCAGTTTATCATACATTCTATAACGCAAAAGCCCTACTTTTTACTACAGTATTACCTATGGTAATGGTATTTATTATTAATTTATTAGTAATATTAAAAACTATAAGTATACCAGCATTAAATTTATTAAAGAATCAATTAGTAACAAAGAAACGTAAAAAGGTAATGAAATTAAATCACAAAATTAATTTCATTACTAGATATCAAATAAGAGTAATATTACAAAACAAGGGTACATATATTGCGTTATTCTTTGGTTCACTTTTCGCAACAATAATATTATTATTTGGTCTTATGATGTCACCATTGCTAGACCATTACAAGAAAGAAGTAATTGAAAGTCAAATAGCACCATATCAAACAATATTAAAAGTAGATATTGATGACCTAGATGGTGAAAAATTATATGTTAAGACACTAAATTATAAAAATGATGAAATCATGATATTTGGATTAGATAAATATAAAGAAAACTCTAAATATTTAGGAGATCTAGATATAGAAGATGGTAAGGTTGTTGTTTCAAGTGGATTAAAGTCTAAATATGGATTCAAGAGTGGAACATCAATAAAATTAGAAGAAGAATACTCTAATAAATCATATGAATTTATAGTATCAAGCTCATATGATGTTACAGGTTCTTTAATAATATTTATGGATATGGATTTATTTATAGAAAACTTTGATTCATACCTAACATCATATTTTTCTGACAACAAATTAGATATAACAGATGATTATATTTATAAAACAATTACTTTAGAGGATCTAATTCTTGTAAGTAATCAGCTATCTGATTCTATGGGGAAGGTCTTTATCTTATTTACTGCAATATCTATTATTTTATTTGTATTATTAATATTCTTACTTGCAAAAATAGTAATAGAAAAGAATCAATCACAAATATCAATGCTTAAGATAATTGGATATGATACATTTAATATAAATAAAATATATAATATTACTACAGGAATAATTACAGTTTTATCTGTTGTAATATCAACATTTATAGCACAATTCTTTATTAAAATTTGTTGGGATATTGTTTTAAAAACTAAGATGAAGGGATGGTTAGACTTCTATGTTGCACCATACTTATATCCTACTATATTTGGTATAGGTATATTATCATTCTTAGTTGTTTACTTTATTGAATCTAAAAAGATTTCTAAGATAAATTTAGCATTTGCATTAAAAGATGATAGTTTATAAGAGTAAAAGAGAAGGGCTTTCCTTCTCTTTTTAAGTTATAGAAAATCAGAAGGTATCTAATGATACCTTTATTTTTTTCTAATCTTGAATATAATATTACATATTGTTAAAATAGTTTTTAGATGGGAGTTTAATATGAAAAAGAAAGAAAGAAAACATAATAATAATTATGCAATATTTATTGCATTAAATTTAATATTATCAGTATTAACAATGTCATTAGTGTTACTTGTTATTACTAGGGTTTTAAGTAAGGATCAGATTAATGCATCCTTATTCATTGGGTTTGCGTTGTTATCACAAATAGTACATCAGGCTTTATTGTTATTGTATTATAAGTCATTTAAGGATAAGCTTAGAATACTAATTGTTGGTGGAGTATATGTTTTAGCAATGATCATAGGATTTATGGCTGCCGCAAATTCAATTAATTTCTATTTTTGCGCTGCATTAGTTTCATTTGCGATGGCTTTAAACCAATTCTTAACTGTGGGTAAGGAAAAGGATATAAGAGGTGTTATAACTAATATTTTACTTGGCGTTGTTTTAATTGCGTTAGGTGTATCTGTTTTAATTAATATTAATAGTGGATATCCTATTGATATTGTGCTTGTTGCGGCATTATTATTACTTTTAAGCTCACTAAAGAGATTATTATTACCATCATTAAAATATGATAGAGTAATGTTATTGCTTAATATATTAATAAAAACTCATGTATTTGATGTTTTAATTATATTATTAGCATTTATAATTGCATTCTCATTTATGTTTCCTATGGTAGAAACTGATATTACTAATTTCTGGGACGCAATGTGGTATTGCTTTACTGTAATAACAACAATAGGATTTGGTGATTTTGCAGCTAAAAGTGCAGTTGGAAGAATTTTAACTGTTATATTAGGAATCTATGGTATAGTTGTTGTTGCAATCCTAACATCTGTTATTGTTAATTTCTATACCGAAGTTTCTGCAAAGGATAAAGAAAAATCTAAAGAATATATTGAATAATTGATAAAGGGCCTATTTTAGGCCCTTTAATATATAAAAGAATATAAAAAATTTGCATTTTAATAATATATATATTACAATTATTAATATAGTGTAAGTCAATTATTTATAATAAAGGAAGGTTTTATAATGGATAAGTTTTCTGAATATATTGTATCTTCTAATATGCTTATACAAAAAGCATTAACTGATAGAACTTTAAAAAATATTAAGCCAGCAATGAAGGAAGTAGATTCTAATAGAAATCTAGCTACCTTAGGTGAGCAAATTTATAAATGTTATATTTCACAAACATTATATAATAGAGTAGCTAACCTAAATCATGTATTATTAGATTATTTTAATGACGAAATAATAGTTAAATTATTATGTAAGAAATATAATTTAATTGAATTTATTAAAGTAGATTCTAATGCTAAATTAACTAAGAATTATGATTATAAGGTTATCCAGAATTCTAAATATATTTCTACAGCATTTTTTGCCCTTATTGGCGCAATCTATTTAATTAAGAGAATAGATGCAGAAGAAATAATAGAAGGATTTGTGAAAGAAATTGATAAATATTACCGTACACATCAACAAATAAAGCCTTCAGTTGAAAGAGATTATGTTGATTCTAGATTGTATCTTTATAATAATTTAGATGAATTAGTTGCTGATGAAAAGAAATTAAAAGAAGAAGTTGAATTATTAAAGAGTTCAAAGCCTGATTATGAATATTATCAAATTTCTAAGAAAAGAGTTACTGCAAAATCAGAAAGAGAAAAACTTTATAATTCTGCAGTTAAAAAAGCTAAAAAAGAAGAAGCTAAAACTAATGTATTAGAATTTAACCAAAAATGTTTTATTCAAATGGCTAATTATTCTACATCATTTGATAATATTACTTTTACTTATTATGATATTGACTTAAACGTAAAAGGATTATTTGATCCAGTTGATTTTATTATTGATATTGATGGGAAACCATATTTAACAGAATTATGTATAAATCCAACATTAAAGAATGTTATATCTTCTATATTAGAAGCTTATACAAATCTAAAGATTGTATCAAGACCTAATGCACAAAAGATTATTTCTGATTATGCAAATGAAAATTATAAGGCTTCTATTATATTAGCAGAGAATAATCCTTTTGAGTATGAAGAAGTATTAAATAATAAGCTAGTTAAATATTTACTAGAGGATTTAAATGTTTCGGTATTTGTAGGTAAGCTACAACCAGCTATGTTAGATACTAATGTATTTAATGTTAAATTTGATGAAGTAAAAAAATTATAAAAAATAAAATGTTAGTAGGAATAAAATCCCACTAACATTTTTTTAATCTTTCAATTCCATAAATGATTTAATATTATGTATTGCAATACCAAAATTATTAGGTATTAAATCTCTTAATTTATTTAATTCATCTAACATATAGTTCCTACCTTCTTCTAAATATGATACATTATCTCCTTCAGTACTATATGTTTCGGCTGATAAATATAATATTTTATTATTATCTTTTGCATATTCTATTTCATCCTTAGAAACATCTATCATTTCCTCTTTAGTATCTCTATAGCTCATTATAAAAGTTCTAGATGAATAATCTATAATATGCTTATATGCAGATTTAGTTATAGAATTGTATTCTATCTCATCATCTAACCAAAAAGGTATGTCATAATCAAAGTTAATATCTTTATATAATTCTTTATTTGTTTTTACTAAATCTATTAATTTATATAAATAATTATATCTATCATTTTTAAAATCACTAAATTGGTGTGGTTCTATATCTAGGTGAATTCCAGATAGCTTGTATTCATTATTATTTTGAAATTCAATATAATTATTTATTAGATTATCTAATCCTTTTCTATCATTTAACCATTCTTTTTCTCCAGCAAGTAAATATACTTGAATATTTCGTTTGAATAGAGCCATCAATTTGCTCTTTTAGAGCCACCTATTCACGTGAATAGAGCCATCGATACATAAGAATAGAGCCACCCGTTAAATACGGATGGCTCCTGTTTTTTTAGTAGCGAATTAATATGAG
>JAEELJ010000028.1 GCA_016288855.1 Acholeplasmatales bacterium | reverse complement strand
TGGCTTTGGTATTGCAAAATTATTTAGAATGAATGTAAAAAGAACAAAAGCTTTATCAATTGAGATAGGTATGCAAAATTCAGGGCTTGCATCGTCATTGGCTCAATCATCATTTAATGATATAGCATTAGCTACTGTTCCTGGAGCAATATTTTCAGTTTGGCATAATATTTCAGGAGCAATACTAGCGTCTATATATAGGCATTGGAATGACAAAAAAGAAATAGAAGAAGATAATTTTGAAAACGAAAAAGAAGAAAGTCAGCAATGATCCTTTCTGTTTTGACTATATTTTAATTTTATAACAATTTGGTTTTTATATAGGCAAGCATATGGGTTATGTATCAGAACCAAATATAAGAAAATGGCTTAATACCGTAAAGTGGTTCCGGGTACTCCTACGAATGGTTCACCATCTTAATAATTCAAGTCTCAAAGAAGAATCTAGTGAAGATAAGAAAGGCTTGCTACATTCCAATAAACACTTTTATATACAATATAAATATGCTAAAATATCAGTGTTTTTGGGAGGGTAAAAATATGGAAATAGTATTTGATAAAAAATGTCCACTATGTGGTAATAATAAAATGATAAAAAAGGATAGCTCTGGTCTTCATTCTAGTACTACCCAACCATATTCTTGCATCCAACTAGGTGCATTTGCTACAGCTTATGCAACTAGATATGTTTGCTATGAATGTGGTTATCAAATGGACTTTTATGAGAATAACGAATTAGAAAAATTAAGAAAAAAAGCGAATAAATAGTTAATTTTAAGGATAATTAATTAAGAAAATAACGATAACTAGTATTTATTTATATGAATAAAAAGGTAGCCATATGGGCTATGTATCCGAACCGAATTTAAGAAAATGGCTTAATACCGTAAAGTGGTTCCGGGTGCTTCTACGAATGGTTCACTATCTTAATAATTCAAGTCTCAGAGTAATCTGAGGCTTTTTTAATTAATGAGGACATATAGTAATACTTCTTAACTTCAATAATTTTACAATTTATATAAAATATGTTAAAATAAGTTTAGATGTAAACTATTAAAAATTATACAGGGTGGTGAAACAATATGAAACATATTGGAGTTGTTTTTTTATTGATTTCTGGTGTAGCATTCTCTTCAATAAATGTTGCCTCATCTAATAATGCAACAGATTATGAAGTGAAGAAGATTGATTTCCATTATGCTCCTGCCGATGGTGGTGGACTTGATTATTATAATTTGGATGTGTATTACTCACGTAATTATTTCGAGCATCCTTCATATGAGTTTGATTCGCATTTAGCAACTGCATCATTGGCATTAGCATCATCAACATTTACGCCTTATACAGTTGTATATGACGAAGAATGGTATTTAAATCAATCAAAGTATGCAAAAGAATTCTTTGAAAAGATTGATTATGACACATTTGAAGTTAATGAAGATTATACTAAATCTGCACAAACAAATTCGATTGGATTATGTGCTGCAAAAAAGGAATATGGTGACTATACAGTTGTAGGTGTTGCTCCAAGATCAGGGGGATATTATAGTGAATGGGCAGGTAATGTTCATTTAGGTGACGGAAGTAAGTCAGACTATATGCATGAAGGATGGTATATTGCTGCAAATAAACTAGTTGACTTTGTTAGTGAATACGTTAATAAAAACAACATTACTGGTAGAATAAAACTATGGATGGCAGGTTTCTCTAGAGGTGGTGCAACAACAAATATTGCTGCTGCATTAATAGATAATAAGCTAGATAAAGGAGAAAATTTATTTTCTAATAATGCATATACTTCAAGAGATGATGTTTATGCGTATACATTTGAAGCTCCTCAAGGTGCAAATATAAATTCAAAAACAGTTAAAAAGCCTAAGGATTCTTTATACGATAATATTTTTAACATTGTTAATCCATTAGATATCGTTCCAAAATTAGCAATGAAACAATATGGTTTTACTCGTTTTGGAAGGGATAAGTACATAACAAATAAATTCTATGATCCGGAAAACTACCAGGAAAATAGACGTACGTCTAATACATTCCTTAAGATGTATCATCAAAATCCAGAAACAGAACTAAAGCCAGATAGATTTGAAATGGCTGGTTTTGATATTACTAATTTTGGTGTTGATATTGTATCTGTTTTAGTTTCAGCAATTGCGACTGATGCTGAATTGCCAACAATATTAACGCCATATAGAGATAAAACAAAAAAGAATTATGATGCAAATATAGCTGCTGAAATATTCTTAGATGAGTTCGTAGATAATCTTGGTAATAGAAACAAATATGTTTCTAAATATCAAAGCAAGCTTGAAAGAATGATGCTTTTGGTACAAAGTGAAAAAAGCACGGTTCCAAGCATCATGCCTACTTTGCTTAAGATTATTTCTATTAGTGCATTCCTTGATGCGTCCTCTATAACTTCTAAATTTACAAAATCGGCAATCAAATCTATTTGGGGTGATGAATTTGCTGCAGAATTATATGATTTAATTACAGCATTAGATGGACCATTAGCGGATACTTATTGGGAAAAGCCAAATGAATTATTGTCTATTGCTGCATATGCAAGCTATATAGTACAAAATCATTATCCTGAATCTGTATTTGCACATGTAGCTAGTCAAGATAGCTACTATATTGATGAATATAATCAGGGAAAAGCTGATAATGAAAAGCTTTCACTTGTCCCATTTATGGATAATGCTGACTATGGAAGAATGCATTTCTTTGGCTATAATGATATCGGCTTAAGACTTGAAAGCAAAAAAGGAACTAGAGTTATCAATATTAACGGAAGTGTTTTTGGTAAGAGTGAAATAGATAGCTGTAATAGTGGCTATGCTGCAGGATATTATTCTTACATAACAGAAGAAAAGATGGATATCTTTATGCCAGTTAATCGTAAATATAATATCTCTATGAAATCTTATTCTAAAAAACCATATCACCGTTGTGAGTATTGGGCATATTATGAATTCATTTCTTTAACTAATAGAGGTGTTTTACGTGTAGAAAAGGATCATAAGAAAGAACAAGCATACTTTAACTCTAGTCGTCATAAACGTGACGTTACTATTAAGCTTTAGGAGGTAAAATCATATGAAAAAAATCATATTTATGTTTTTAATCCTAACAAACTTACTTACATTAGCTTCTTGTAATAATAAAGAAAATTTACAAATTGATAATCAAAAAGAAGTTGATGAATTTAAAACTTTACTCGATAAACAGGATTTATCACCATTCTATGAGAGAATGTTTAGCGCAATGTTCAAACAGGATTACGTTTCTTATATGAATTCATATGGAGATGAAGAAGATAAAGGTATTGATTTCTATAGATATTCAGGAACTGGCACTTATGGATATTACTATAGTGTAACTCAGGAAGAATATGAAGATATTATGGAAAAAGAAAATGTAAATCCTTTTGATTTCATTTCTAGAGGTCCTGGTAATTATTCATTGCTTCAAAGTGCCCATATCAATACTTTCTCTTCTGAACTAGTAGATGGTCTTGAAAAAAACCAAACACAAGATTTTAATTTTATTCAGAACTTAAATTCACTTTTTGATGATAATGATTTACAAGTATATAATTACCTTAAATTATATGATGAGTATGTAAATGAACCTTATTTAGAAAAAAAATTCAATGGTAAGGTTAATAAAGAAGCATTACTTGAGGTTGTATCCACTTCATGGTTAACAGATACAATTCAAAGAATATGTGCCTTTGATGGACAAGAATGCACTGAATTTCTTGATGGTCTATATTATGATATCTGTAGAGACTTATTAACTAAAAATGATAAAGAAATAAGTGATTTTATAAAAAATAATAATATCGTTATTAGCGAAGGAGAAGAGTATTTGGAATTATCATTTGACTTAAATGATGAGGGTATTAAAGAAATTATGATTGATAATGATATATTCCCGGGCACATTTAATGGAACATTATATTACAATAAGGAAGATGGTTCTTTTGAAAGATACCTATACGAAATCAATACAGTGAATAATACATATGATGAAGAAGAATTATACATTTCTTCTACAAAATTAAAATTTGAAGCAACAGGCTATTCATATCACAATACATATGAGAAGGTTCCATATATTAATCCAGATCCAGTAGTATATACTGACGCATATGAATTCGTTATAGATATGGTTGATAATATTATCCCACCGATTTCTTTATCATAAAGTGTATGAAATAATTAATTTAAATAAGGATAAAACATTAGGAAAGTTCACATTTTTAGTATGCTAATTTTAAAGAAGGAGGATGTATAATCTTAATTTTAATTAGGTTATACTAAGTACTTATGAGAAAAATATTTAAAATCTCTTTATTATCGATTTTAATCCCTTTAAATATTTCTTTGTTAGCCTCTTGTGGTAAAGGAGATATAAATGAAAAAACAACAAGTATCGATCAAGATAAATTAGAAGATTTATATACTAATAATTTAGTTAAAGGAAATAAGGTCGATGAGATATCTTTTGATATTGTATATAATGGTGAAATTGAAAATATTACAATAACTAAAAATGATACATTTAATGATGTATATAATAAGTTTTTTACTCACTATAAAGATACTATTGTTCCAAATGCAACTAATAGTGTAATAAACCCTTTATATACTAAAATGAAATATAATTATAGTACTTATAAAGAAAATTATCCAACCTCTAATAGAATTGACTATATAGGAGATTATAGCTATGAAGTAGATTCTAATACAGCTATATATATAAGTAATGGTGGTGGTACATTTAGTAATGGTAATTTAATTACTAAAACTATAGATAAAGCAACATCAAATGAAGGTGATATTAATCTAGAAGAAAATTTAGAAGCAAAAGATAGAGGTAATTATAACTTTTATGGTATAGATGATGGTAATTATTTATTTGAATATGCAACAACATATCCATTAGGCTATTCAACATTTTTAGATCAAGTATCTGATTATGAATGGAAGTATTTAATGCCAGATGATGATAATAAAGCATTTTATTTAAATATTAGTTCTAATGATAATATTGATCTTTATTCCAAAATGAAAAAAGAATATACCTCTGGAGGCTTAAAATATAGACCTGAGTTTTTACATTATAGAACAGAAATTCAAACATTGGCTGTAGGAGAAGAAAATTTTAACTCTAGAGACTTTTTAATATTTAATTTTATTAATCCAAATTATTATTATAATGATATTTATGAAAAATACGGAGTATTTAAGGGAAGTATTGAATTAACATCAAATTATTTAATTATTAAGCAAAAATCTAATTATGATGCAATTAACTATCTTTTTAGAGATTATGAAGATGGTTTGATAGATTATGATGAATTAACATCATTATTAAATATTATTTCAATTAGAACTAATATTAAAAATAGCTATACTGAAGAAGAAATATGGATAGATTATAATGATATAAATATATATGATTATTCAGATGGTATTACTACATATAAGCGTGATGATTTAGGATTCTCTTATTACAAAAAGACAATAAATTTTAAATATGAAAGAAACTTCACTTGGAAGCAGGATAAGAAGTATAGAGAATTTAGTAATAGCTATATAACTGATTCATTTAGTGAATTAATAGGTATGAATGCTAAATATAAAATAAATAAAAATTATACCTATGAAATGTATCCAATAGATATTACAAGAGAAGAAATAGATAATAAATTATTAGATTTTAAGAATTATTGTAAAAACAATAATATTTTAGATAAATATGATTTTATTTAAGGAAAATAAGTACATTAGAAATAATGTACTTTTTTCTTTATATTGTCTTTATATATATGTTATAATAATTACAAGATTTTTAACTATTAAAAGGGGATTTGTCTTTTAAGACAAAGGGTGTTTTTTATGTTGCTTGATGTTATTATTCCACAATATAGTGAGAATGAGGATGTAATTAAATATTTACTTAATTCCTTTTCTTTACAGGAAGGTGTTTCTTTTGATGATTTTAATATAACAATAGTTAATGACTGTAGTGATGTAATATTATCAAAAGAATTTTTAATGAATTATAAGAATTTAAATATTTCATATATTATTAATCCAATAAACACAGGTCCTGGTCTTGCAAGACAATATGGATTTAATTCAACCCAAAGCCCATATGTAATGTTTTGTGATGCGGATGATTCACTATATAATCATTTAGCTTTATCAAATATAATTAATTTTATAAAAAAGTATGAGCCTAAGTATTTAGTTACTAATATTGCGGTTGAATCTATTAAGGATGGTAAGAATGTATTAAGTATAAAAAAGAATATAGATACATTCCCTTGGATGCATGGTAAGGTTTTTAAAAGAGCATTTTTAAATGAGAATAATATAAAATTTAGTGATAAGGTAAGAGATTTAGAGGATTCATATTTCACAACATGTATATTAGGTATGATTGAAAAAGAAGAAATAAGCTTTTTTGATTATACTACGTATTTATGGAAGCTAAATCCAAACAGCTTAACAAGAAGAAAAACAGAATTTAGTTATATGGTTAAAACATTTGATGAATTCTATAATATGCCTTTTTATGCATATGAATTCTTATGTAATAAAAAGAGTAAGATTCGTTTTTCTTATATTGTTACATCATTGTTTGCGATATATATAGTATTAAATTCAGATTTATTTATTAATCCTAAGCTAGAAGAAAAGAAGAATTATTATTTAAATAAATTAGAAATAGATGTTAAAAAGAAAAGGAATTTATTTATTTTATTTAAATATGATGATTTAAAGGGGTTATTTGAAAATCAAGCTAATTATTTAGCAGAAAGAAATGGTATTAAAGAAATATATAAGGATTTAGATGATTTTTTTAATACATATATCAAAAAATAGACATTTTTAATTGATAAGATTAAAAAATAATGGTAAAATTTTTTTAGCTATGGTGTTTTGTGTATTTTTAAGATGGGAGGAAGATTGTTATGCCTGATGAGTATAATAATGGGATAAATGAATATAATGATGATGTTTCTGAATTTAAAACATTTGAACCTATTGAATATTTTAATGTTAATGAAGTAAAATCTTCTCCTTTAGAGCAACAAGCATATAAGGAAGATTCTAGTGAGGATACTAAGACTTCTAAAACAATAAAAGAGCAAATTGATGAGATAAATAATTTATCTAAAACAGATGTTAATGAAATAAATAATGTTAATAGTAGTGAATTAAATAATGTTGATTTAAATGTAGGTGCATCTGAAAGCACAGCTGCAAATGTAGTTTCAACATCAACAACACTTGCTGGTGGTATTACAGTTTTATCAGCTGCCGCAGTTGTTGCAGGTACAATGGGTGGAGGAATATTTTTACCAAAGCCAGATATTAAATCTTGTAATATTGAGGTTGGTGCTGATTATTTAATTTATGAAATTGATATTGATAAAATTAATAGTGTTGCGAACTGCATAATTAGAGTATCTAGTGGTAACTTCTCTATAGATTTCCCTATAGAGGAAGCAGGAATTCAAAAGCAGCTAGTTACAGGTCTTATTCCATTAAGAACCTATACTATTTCAGTAATAGGTGATTTTGGTGTATTTAAGGATAATACTTATTTTGAGACAACATGTTATACTGTAACTGATCAAATGCCTAAGGCATTATTTGAATTTAATCCTGTAGTAGATTATGATAATTATGTTTTTAGTCTTGATTATGATATTTATTTTTCAAATTATTATAATTTAGCATCTAATCCAAGCCTTGAAATATATATGGAGGATGAATTAATAATTGAGGATTTTACTCTTGATGAGGAAAACTTCTTTAGAGGTCAATTAGAGGATTTATCCGATATGCAGGAAATAAATGCAAGGGTATATGGTGATGTTAATGGAGAAAGAACATTACTTTCTGAATATGGATATAAAACAGAATATCCAGATGATTTCATTTCATATAAAAATAGATTTACTTCTAAATATGAATTAAAGGAAGAAAATATTTCATATGATTATGATATTGAGGTAGGAAATACCTTAAATATCGATACTAATTTCCAAAAGGGCTATGATAAGACTGACGCATTAAGATTTGATATTTATAATGGTGAAGAATTAATAAAATCAGTTGAATCTGAGGATGGTCTATTATCTACTGTAATTGATCCTATCTATAAAGAAATTAGAATTGTTGCGGTAGAAATTAAAAAGGATGGTAATTTAATTACTGAGTTTGATTCTAATGAGATAGAATATAAATTTAATTCTTTATTTAAAGATGTATATGCACAATTCTATGAAGGTGGATTTAATTTTAGTGCAACATATGATGGAGAGATTATAGATCCATCATTTGATATTGAAATTACAATGAACTTTATTGATGGTAATTCTATTACTCAAACTGATACATTTGAGAGCCTAGATTATGCAAATGAATTCCAGGTTACAGATGAGATTTCAAGTGTTTCATTTGTAATATCACATAATGGCATTAAATTATATCAAAATACATTAATTCCAAATAAGGTAGAATTAGGTACAGTTGATGTTTCTGATGATGGTGCATTATTAATACCATATGAGATAAAAGCCCTAGATGGTTATGAATTTAGCTCTGCAGAGGTTGAATTCTTTGATGGGACTGATATTACATTATCTGATTTATTAAGTGAAGGTGTATTAGAAATTGAAGAAATAAATAAGAATTTAATTTCTGGTAATATTAAAATCACATATAAGGATATATATGGTGATGAAATATTAATTATTTCTGAGGTTAGAAATGACGATTTAGGTGCAGAGATTGAGGTAGTATCTTATGTAATGCACGCCAATAGTATGATTTTCTACAACCTAGATTTCATTACTACACTTAATGGTAAAAATATCAACATGGATCTAGATATTATAACTGATAGGACTGTAATGAATGATGGTGATTATGTAATAGAAGAATCATCTATTGAAGAAGCAGATAATACTGATGTTAAGGTAGGTAATTTCTATTCTATTAGAATTCCTGACGATAATTATAGCGAGAGTGTTAATAAATACCAAATTAAATATATCGTTAGAACTGATGGATTTGATAATTCTATTGTAACAGCATCATTCGCAAGTGATGTATTAAATGCATATCAGAATAGTAATCATGATAGAAATAGCTTTGAATCTAATACTAATATATATTATTTCAAAAGACAATCTTCTAATGAAGGTAAGGCTTTATATTATTTCGATACTGGATTTAAGGATAATTCAACTGATGGAGATGGAATTTATGAAAGAATATTCTATTCATATGTTGTTGATGGAGAGGTTAAATATGGATATACACCATATTTCAATACATCAACATATGAATTAGAATTAGATGATAGATATGAATATAATTTCAGCTATTCAGTAATGTATTATTATAATAATTACTATTATGAAGATAAGGTTTATTATGAATTAAAGGAAATAGATGAATCTACTTTATTACAAGAAAATTCAGATGTCTTATATCAGGATGGGGATGACACATATATTGAATTTACTCTAAATTACAATATGCTTACTGATGGAGATGACATCAATATTTCATATGATGGTAAGACTTACCAAATTCCTATTAAATCTAAAACTTCACCTGATGTTGTTTTAGGTGCAGATGGAGATTATTATTCATACTTTGAAGAGAATTCATTATATCAATATAATGTTAATGTAGATTGCTCTGATTCATTAAATCAAACAATAACTGTAGCATTAAAGCTATTCGATTATGAAATAGTTATAGATACAGTTCAGGTTAAGGTTAATTATTCATTAGCAAAATATTATTCAAATTATTCTATTGAAGATGAAGTAGAAGCAAAGGAAGTAACTCTAAATTTATGTGAATATAGTATTGATGTTACCGATCTAACTTATAAATTTGATCAGACAAAATATGATGATGAATATTATTTAGAGGCAGAGGTTGAAAACTTTAATACTGATGATAGAAGAGAAAAATATAGATTTGAATATTATTATAATGGTGAATTAGTATTAGAAATAGAAGATGGATATGGACAATATCTATCTCCTATATATGATAAGCTTCAAGTTAAATTAATATATTATAAAATGTATGATGGATACACATTAGACTATTACACAGTTGATTGTGGTGAAATTGAATTAGAAAAGAAAACATATATTGATAATGTTTCTTTATCATTTGAAGAGGAAGCATATAGTTTTAGCGCAATTGGAGTAGATGGTGTTGAAATTTCACAAATTAAATATTTTATAACAACTAGTGATGGAACAGTTACAGAGCTTACCTCTGAGGGTTCTAATGTCAATGGACTTGAGGCATATACTAATATAGAAAAGCTTCAATTTGAAATTTATTTTAATAATAATGGTATTGATTATCTTGCAGGTAAATATACATACACTAAGGATGATACTAACGCAATAACATTTGGCGATTATAGTATTAATGATGAAGGTGTAATTACCCTAGATTATACTAATAATACAAATGATGTTACATTAATTTCTTATAATGAGAATGAAATAGTACCTGTAGATAGTGGTTCTATTACAATAGATGCTATTGATTCTAATGAAATTCAATTCATTATAACAAGAGAATATACTGATTCATATGGTAATACTGCAAGCCTATCTTATATTGCTAAGAAGGTATTTGAGGTTGAAATGGTAAGTGATTACTATTTCGCAACAGAATATGTTTCAGGTGTAGGCTTTAGTGATAATACTGAGGTTTTAAAGATATTACCTAAGACAACAATCCTAGGTCAAGAGGTTTATCTTGATGGCTGGGAAATTGTATTTAGTAAATGTGGTAATGATGGTAATCCAAATACATTATCTGAAAAGACAGTTAGTAAGTCGTTATATTACACTACTGTAGTAATGTATTTAGAACAGGATGATTCAAGCAATAATATTTATGAGGTTGAATATCATTATGTATTACCTAATGGTGATATTTATGATGATAATGGTAAGGAATTTAAGATTAGCATTCAAGAAAATGATATTTCAACACATCAAAAATCTGTAGGATTGGTTACTAGTGCATCAAATGAATATCATGTTACAAGAAATCAAGATGGAACTGTTAATTTAGAATTTAGTGAATTTAGAGAGGATAGTTCTATTGATTTAGATCCTAATGAATATTATATTGTTGAATTAAGAGCTGAAGGTGGCGGCTTATTAAGATATACTACATCAACTCCATCATTAACTATTGAAAATCTAGAGGATGTTGAATACTCTTGTTATGTTTACATGATGTATAACGATGGTACTAATGAATTCTTATTAGCTAAGAACGAATATAATCAATTAAATGTTGCAGTCACAACAGCTACATCATATAAGAATAGTAGTAATGTTTATGAAGCTTACTATACTATAAAAGGTGATTTTATAGAAAGTACTGATTTTAAGGTGACATATAATGGTGAGGAATTGAACCTTACATACGTTGATACTGACTTAAGTGGTTCAATTGGTGAAGATGGTGTAACCTATGAATTAAGTAAGCAATATAATGATGCATTCTTATTAGATTTTAAGAATGTAACAGTTGGTGATGTAATAACATTAACAATAACTACTGGTAATACAACTGGTAACTACCAAGAAAAGACATATACAATAACAGTTGAAGAATAATAGGAGGGGAAATACAATGAAAGAGGAAAAGAAAAAGAGCAAAAAAGTATTTTTGATAATTGAATTAACTATTATTGCGGTAGCATTAATTGCATTCATTACAGCAATAATTTTAGAAATTTCAATGCCAGATTCAGAAGCGGCAAAATGGATTAAGGAATATGTTTGCGATACAGAAAATTTACAAGCAACATTTAACACACATGTTCCTAAGCTAATTGAAAGCTTAATCTATGTTGTTATTATTTATGCAGCATGTAAATTAATTAGATTTATTTTTAAGAAGACTATGGAAAAGTCTGATAGAGCAAAGACAGTTGTAACATTACTTGATGGTATTGTTAAATATGCATGCGCTATCGCAATCATTATTTTCTTATTACAAGCATTAGGCGTAAATTCTACAGCAATTTTCGCATCAGTAGGTATCCTAACTTTAGTTATAGGCTTAGGATGCCAAAGCTTGATTGCCGATGTTGTTGCAGGAATGTTCATTATTTTCGAAAATGAATATAATGTTGGTGAAATTATTACAATTGGTGATTTCAGAGGAACTGTTATTGAAATTGGTATTCGTGCAACTAAGATTTTAGATGCAGCAGGAAATATTAAAATAATTAATAATTCAGATGTTTCTAATGTCATTAACATGTCTAGAGAATTATCTTTAGCTGTTGTAGATTGTGAATTCCCATATGATGTACCCATTGAAATTATTGAAGGATTATTAAAGGATAATTTTGATAACTTTAAAGCAAAGATTCCTGCAATAGTAGAAGGTCCTTATTATAAGGGTGTTTCTGGATATGGTGATTCTAACGTTGCAGTTAAGATTGTTGCAAAGTGTAAAGAAGAAGATAGATACCAGGTTCAACGTGACTTATTAAGAGAATATCGTATGGTATTTACTGAAGCTGGAATTGACTTATCATTCAATCAGGTTGTTATTTCTCAGTTTGAGCATACTCATTACAAGACTAACAAGAAGATTAAGCAAGAAGCTGAAGACTTCATTTCTGAACAAAAGGAACTATCTAAGAATTTAGATGGTGGTGAAAAAATAGAATAGTATATGAAAAGACTGTAATCTTATGATTGCAGTCTTTTTATACCTTATTGGGTATAATACTTATACTATATATATATTTTATACCCTCTCGGGTATTAATTATTTGATTTTAATATCATTTATACCCGAAAGGTTGTAATTTAAACTAGAAAGTGTTAAAATATACCTGAAAGGTTATAAAATAACTATCTAATTATAAAAAGGAGTTGCTATTATGGGAAATGGTTTTGAAAAATTTATTAAAGAACAAAGAAAAAAATATAATATGACTCAAGAGGATTTTGCATTGAAAAGTGGTCTAGGTTTGCGATTTGTAAGAGAATTAGAACAAGGCAAAGAAACAATAAGATTAGATAAGCTAAATCAAGCATTAGAAATGTTTGGCTATTTTGCTGCGCCAATAAAAATGAAGGATAGTGATAATGATGAGTAGAGTTGGGCATGTTTATTATGAAGATATATATGCAGGAGATATAATTGAGACAGATGATGGCTTTGTTTTCAATTACGATGAAGAATATTTAATAAGTGATAATCCTGCTATTTCATTGACTATGAGTAAAAAGCAAAAAAGTTATTTCTCAAAGGTTTTATTCCCTTTTTTTGATGGATTAATACCTGAAGGATATCTGTTAGATCTTGCGATATCAAAGTGGAGTCTTGATAGGAAGGATAGAATGGGAATATTACTAAAGGTATGTAGAGATACAATTGGTGCTGTTAGCGTTAGGGGTGAAGATAATGAAAAATAGATGCTTATGCTGCTTTAAGGAGCTTTCTAACGATGAACCTTACTATTGGCATAAAAAATGTCTAAAGAATTTCTTTGGATATCAAGAAATGCCTGAATTTGATTTGAAAGAGTCAAATGTAGCTTTATATGCTAGTGGCATGCTTGAAAGTAAAAAATCAGTCACTGGTGTACAAAGCAAAATGTCACTACATTATGAGAAATGCGAAACGACAAGTAGACTTACTTTAATTGGGGAACCATTAGGCTATATTTTAAAGCCAAAACCTCAAGAATACCCAATGGCTCCCATTTCAGAATTTATTGTAATGCATATGGCTAGAATAAGTAAAATATCTGTTTGTCCATTTGGGTTACTAAAGATGAAGGATAATGAGTATGCTTACATATCTAAAAGAGTCGACAGAAAAGAAAACTCTAAAATACATATGGAAGATTTTTGTCAGTTAAGTGAAAGACTAACAGAAGATAAATATAAAAGCTCATATGAAAGATGTGCTAAAATAATTGAAAAATATAGTTCAATAAAGAAATTAGATACTGTAAGCTTGTTTGAAAGAATAGTCTTTTCTTTCATCACATGTAATTCTGATATGCATTTAAAAAATTTTTCTTTAATTGAAAAGAAAAATGGAGATATTGAATTATCTCCTGCATATGATCTTTTACCAGCTAAGCTTTTAGTTAAAGATGATAATGAAGATCTTGCATTAACTATTAATGGAAAAAAGAGAAATTTAAGAAAAGGTGATTTCGTTAAGTATGGAATTTCTATTGGTTTAGATGAAAAAGTAATTAATAGAATCATCAATAGATTCATTGGACTAAAAAATGAATATGTCTCTATAATCGATGATTCTATGTTAGATGCTGACTTCAAAGAAAGATTCAAAACACAATTATTAATAAATATATCTAGATTAAGCTAGGTATATAATTTATTTGATTTATTTTTATACTTATATTAAAATATATGAGTATTTAAATAGAGGTTAATGAAATGAAAGAAGAATATTTAATAGGTATAAAGAAGAGGGTATGTGAGTTTGTATTATTAATCACAATAGTCTTCTTTATGGAACTAGTATTTAATTTAATAATTTTTCATAGCTTTATATCATATTTCTTGTTAGAAGCAACATTAATTGTTATACTTGCAATACCAATGCTTATAATGAAGCATAATATTGCCGCAAATATTTATGCATTTATTATATTTGCTTTAGTATCAACATTCTTTATTGTTAATCTAGAAATGTATTATGCTTCATCAGACATATTTACATTTAAATATTTAACATTGACAGGCGAAGCTGCGGCTGTAATGTCTATAGATTTTATTAATTTCTGGTATATTGCGATACTTTTATTATTTATAATTACTTTTATTGGTGGATTAATTCTAATAAATATTATATTTAAGGGTGGAGAATATAATCCAAGACGTGGTATTACAATTTCAATACTTGCATTATTAATATTAATCCCAACAAGAATGATTACATATGAGGTAATTGAACATGATTATTCAAATAATTACCTATACTATAATGAATCAGGACAAGAAATAGTTATTAAGTCTGCAACAGTAATAAAAAGAGCTTCTTTAAAGAACTTTGGTTTATTGAATTACACTTATGCAGACCTTCAGGCTCAGCTTGTTGATATTACAACATTTGGTGATGTTTCAGAAGAAGAACATGCTGAAACAGAAAAAACTTCAATGACTGGTGCAGCAAAAGGATATAATGTTTTAGAAATAATGATTGAAACAGGTATGTCTATAGGCGTTAATGAAACATTAACTCCAAATTTATATAACTTAAGAAAAAATGGTATTAATTTTACTAACAATCATTCAAAGAACAAAACTAATATTAGTGAATTTATAGGTATTTCTGGTTCTGTTACATCAACAATAAAAAATATTAAGACAAATGCTCCTCAATCACTTCCTAGTGTTTTAGGAAACGTATTTGGATATGATACATCATATTTCCATTGTAATTATGCATCATTCTATAATCGTGGTACTACAATGCCTCAAATTGGATTTAATCATTCTTATTTTGTTGGAAGTGACAAATATAAGGTTTTAAAATATGATGAATCAGTAGAATATATGGCAACAGACATGGAATGGAATAATAACTTTAATGGTAGATATCCATATGATAGTAATTATGTAGATGTAATGAAGGATAAAATGATTCCAGAAGGAGATAGACCATTCTATTCATTCTATACATCTCTTACAACACATGGTCCATATAATTTTAAAAAGTCACTTGAGGACTATTATAAAGAAAAATATGATATTATTAATGAGGCTATTGGTAATAGATTATGGACTAATCCTTGTTATGATGATGCTGAAACTGTTCAAGATCAATTCATAGAATATGAATGTAAGCTTATGATTTTTGATGATGCATTAGGTATTTTACTTGATGATCTTATAGAAAAGGGTAAGCTTGATAATACATTAATTGTTTTATATGGTGACCATGAGGCTTATTATAAAATTGGTTTACCTAGGGATTTAAAATATTTTATTTATGATTCAAATTCAGAATATTATGCACCTGAATATGAGACATTTATGACAATATATAATCCAAATGTTATAGAAAAGCTTAAGGAATGCTATAGTGAATTTGATGGATTTAGTTTAAATTCTAATAATGAATTAATCTATAGTGCATTTACATCTCCTTATGTAATAGTACCAACAATCCTAGATTTATTAGGTATTAAATATATTAAAGGTAATTACGTAGGAAGAAGTATATTTGGTCAAATGGAAACAAAATCTTTAATAGATAATGCATTCTATTCATCTGAATTAGGTTTATTATTTACTAATAAATTAACATCAGATGGTGAATCAACATTCTGGCGCGATGATACTATAGATTCTGAATATGATAATGAATTCTATTCTTATATATATAAAACATTAAGTAGAATAGCTAAATTTGATAGCTATTACCTATATGGACATTATAATGATAATAAGGTAGTTGAAGAAACATTAGCTACATATTCTTATTTTGAAGAATAAATGCACGTAATCCGTGCATTTTTCTTTATATAATGTTATAATAAAAAATGTTTTTGGAGGCGGTAATATGTATGAATTACACCACCTAAAAGGTAGGACCTATTACATTGATGGTCAAACTAATGTAGGATTATATAAATTAAATGATAAAGATGTAATATTAATAGATTGTGGTATTAAAGAAGAAGGACCTGTTTTAGAAACACTATTAAGAAGAAATGGATTTAATTTAAAGTATATTATCGATACACATTCACATCCAGATCATAGTGGCGCAAACCTTTATTTAATGAAAACTACAGGATGCAAGATTATTGCATCTAAAATAGAACGTGCCTTCTTGCGTGATTCAAAGCTTGATATTGGATTCTTATATGGTGGATATCCACTTGATGAATTTGATACTAAAGTAATGCATATAGATGACAATAAAGAAATCTATTCATTAGAAGAAATACCAGAAGGCTTAAGAACATTTAAATTACCTGGACACCATTATGGCATGATTGGTGTTAAAACTAGTGATGGAGTATATTTTGTTGCGGACACATTAGGAGGTAAGACTTTAATAGAAAAACAGCATATTTTATTAATATATGATGTTAATGGATATTTAAAGTCACTTGATTATGTAGAATCACTAGATGGAAATATAATTGTACCATCACATAGTGAGGTCACAACGGATATTAAGGATTTAGTTGAATTTAACCGTGCTAAGATTTATGAAATAATGCATTTAATATTAGAAATATGTAAAACTCCTAAAACTGTAGAAGATATTATAGATGAGGTATTTTCTCATTATATGCTACATATTTCTTATAATAAGTATTTATTAATATCATCTACTATGAGATCATATATTGCTTATTTATCTAATAAAAAGAGATTAAGAAATTATTTTGAAAATAATAGATTATATTTTATTTCAAATGAAGAAGAATTCTATTAAAAGAAGGTAAAAGGGAAGAACAAAATAGTTCTTCCTTTTCTTATATATTTATATTTTTGTTATTAAGTACTTTATTTATAGATGATATATATGGATTCTTATCATCTATTCTCATTATTGTATTTATTCTATTACCTGAATCTTTAGATGATGTGCCACAATGGTATAAAGAATAATCGTTAGTGTTAAAATCTATTACTATATATCTATCATGAAATTTACTATTGTTATATTTAAATATTATATTAAATCCTGTATCTTTTATAAAGTCATTAATAAAATTAGGATTTAGATTGTTTTTACCTTTGTTATCAGTAATTACAATTATAGTAATAGTACTATTAATACATTTTAATAATTGTAATGTTTTAATATCTATATAATCGTCTATTATATAAATTGAATATTTAGCTTTTATATATATTTCTTGATATGCAATATCAGCTTCAATCCTTTCACCATCTTTAATTAGATAGTGCTTATATTTTGAAGGATCAATAAAATTATCCATTACTACCTCAAGCTTATTTTCAATTACTTCAAATCTTTTATCATATGTTGAAAACCTAGATTCAATATAAGAATTAGTATTTAACATTAGATTATTATTTTCTATAATATAATCTTTCATTTGTTTAAAAGCACGTACTAATGCAATACTTTGTTTAGTGGCTAATTCTCCTTTTAATACAGTCATTAACATATATATTCCTTGTTCAGTAAAGGCATAAGGAAGATATCTTCTTCCTCCTTCATTAGAATGTTCCCAACTTCGTGAGGTGAAATTTTTACACCTCACCACGATTTCAATCTCTTCTTTTGTAAGAATAAATCTAAAATCATCGGGAAATTTATCTATGTTATTCTTTACTTGCCTATTAAAATTCTTTGTTTCATACCCATATATTTTTGCTAATTCAAAATCTAACATTACTTTTTGACCCCTAATAATATAAATCATAGATTCAATTGTTTCATTATTTAGTTCTTTTATTTGTATTTCTTCATTTTCTATTCCCATATTAATTTGTCTCCTCTATATTAAATAAGAGTCAAAATATGAAGAATAGTTACTAAAAAATAAAAAAACTCTAAAGTTTGGTATTGTTTCCATTCTTTAGAGTTATATATATTATTTCTTTTTTAATACTACAAGGATTCTTTCATCTTCATCCATTAATTCATCATTGAAATCTCCTGATATCTTTATGATATCAAATCTTTTATCTAATAAATCCTTTAATTCATAATAATATTCATAATAGATTTCTTTTATTTCTTCATCATCTTCAGTGATAGATATTACATGCTTAAGCTTTGTTGGATTTACTTTTTCTGTAGTCCATTTAAGCTTAAATGATTCATAATCATCAACTATTTCGTTGTTGTTGTATTCATCTAGCATAGTTTTAGAAAATATATCGAAAACGAAATATCCATCCTTTTCTAAATGTCTATATACTGTATCAAACATTTTCTTTACCTGAGATAGGGTTGGTAAGAAATTAATTGAATCGAAGAAGCAGCTTATAACATTGAATTTAGTATTATATTTAAAAGAAGTCATATCTTGTACAGAAAAGTCTATTTGAAATCTATTAACCTTTCTTTTTTCGTTTGCAATTTCAATTATTGTTTCTGATAGATCAAGTCCATATAGATTTTCATACCCATCTACATATAGCATTGATAAAAGTGTTCCTGTACCACAAGCTAAATCTAGAATTTTATCATCCTTTTTTAAGTAATCCTCTAAAAATTCGCTCCAAAGTCCGTATTCCATTTGAGCCATTACTTCATCATAAAAGTATCCAAATTTTTTATAGGCGTTCATATACGCTTTACCTCCAATTTATCAATTATTGATTTATCAGGATCAATATAAATTGTTTTTTGATTCTTATATGTTACAAATGAGCCTTTTCTTCCTGGAACCTTCTTAATGTTTCTTATTAGGGTGTAGTCAACTGCGACACTAGAAGAGTCCCTTGAAGAAGAATAAAATGCCGCAATCATAGAAGCATATCTTATATCATCATCAGTTATATCATCTGTCTTATGTAATACAACATGGCTTCCTGTTTGGTCTTTAACATGAAACCATAATTCATTGGATTTTGCATATGTCCATGTTAAATAATTGTTTTGAATGTTGTTTTTACCAACAGATACTAAAGAAGAAGATGGAAGGATATATGTTAGAAGATGAGGCTTTTCTTTTCTCTTTTTATTATTTGATTTTTGTTCAAATAAGTATTTACCTTCAATTAATTCATCTTTAATTTGTAATGCCTCATTTAATGATGCAACATCTACTTCATATTTTAATTCATTGAAGTAATCTATTTCACTTTTAGTGATTTCAATTTGTTCCTGAATGAACTTAACTGATGTTTTTATTTTTTCATATTTTTTAAATAGCTTTTTAGAATTTTCAATTACAGTTAATTCTGGGTCAAGCTTTATATCAATATATGTATTATCATAGTAATTAAATACATTAACTGAATTCTTTCTTTCATGTATTCCTAAAACTGTTTGTAAAAGCTCACCCTTAATTCTTATAGAATCCATTTCTTGTGTTTCAATAAGCTCTTGGTTTAGTCTTGCAAGCTTATCATTAAGCTTTACTATTTTCTTTTCTATAAACTGTAATAGATTTCCTGTTTTTTGCTTAACCTTGGCCTTTTGGTCAGATAAATAGAAGAACTCCTCACATACTTGAGATAATGTATCATATGATTTAACTACCTCATATGAATATGGATTATAATTAAAATCCTCCCTACCCTTAGGATTAATAATTATTGAAGGATTATTATCTAGATGAAGTAACGAATAGAATTTATTAGCATAAAAATCAGATTTAAATGTTTCAAATAATATATTTTGTGAAACACCATTAAAATTATTAATAACATCCTTTGGTGTTTTAATATTTCTTTCATTAAATATATTTTCTAATTCATCTTGGCTATATTCTAATGGATCTAGCTTACCTGATTCTAAAACCTGGTATAATGCGTTAGGTAGAATTGTTCTTTGGAATTCTGATACACCATCATGCTTTAGGGCATCGATGATATAATTATCCTTATCAGTTAATATTAAATTAGAATATCTACCCATAACCTCTATATATAAATATTTAGTAGTTAGGTCCTGCATTTCATTATATCCTTTTAAAGTAAAAGACATAATTCTATCAGATTTATAAGTTTTGATATTTTCAATAAAATAACCTTCAATATGCTTTCTTAAAAGCATTGTAAATGCATGTGGTGATAACACATTGTCATAAATTCTTGTTGCAAGATGGATTCTTGAGTATTCACTTGATAATGATATTAATAAATTATAATTTTTTCTTTGAGCTCTAATGGTAAAAATAAAATCTGTATCAGATATTTCATTGACCTTAGAAATTCTTCCTGTCTCAAGAATTAATAATTCGTTTTTTATTTTAGATAAGTAAATTCCATCAAACATTAAAATCACCCAAAAAGAGTATATCATTATTTTAAAGTTTATTCCATAAAAATAATTCATATATTATTTATAATATATGAGATAATTATGATATAATAAAAATCGTAAAAAAGTTTACATTTGTTAGTTTTTGTTATGAATTAAAAATAATATTCATTTTTTTATAGACAAATATGTCAAATGAGTATAAAATGAAAAATGTATTATTGTAATATGATTTTAGAATGTGCATTTAGTCTTGTGTACATTGTGTTTTAGGCAAAGCAGGAGTGATCCTGTGACGCAAAGCTATAGGGTCTTAATGAGACAGCCAGTTGCTATTATGAAGGACTGGTTTTTTTGTTGCCCAAAAAACTTCCTTTAGGTATTACATTTATTTTAGGAGGAATTATGAAGAAGCATTTAAATTTAATATTATCATTAGCATCTTTATTTGTTACTGGATTCCTTCTTGTAACTGTATTGATGGCATGGTATATATCAAATGATTCTGTAAAGGCAACTGGAATTATTGGTAAAACAGAAGACAATACAGCTGAATTTAAATTATACTACTGGGATAAGGTATCTAAGCAATGGATTAGATCTGATGGAGAGCTTTCTGTTGAAGCTTGGCCTGATGATGTAATATATTTTAAGCTTGTTGCAGACGGATTAACTGCTAATAGTGAATATAGTGCTCATTTTACAGGTATTTCATCTGTATTAAATCAAGAAATTGTTACTGCAACTTATAGTACAAATTATTCTGTATTATATAACAATGTAGTTATGTATCAGTCTCAAACTTCTGATATTACTGTTACAGAAGATAACGAGGAAAAAACTTTATATACAATTACTGAAGATTCTGGTGAATATTCAGTTGAATTAGATGATTATAAAATTGAAGATGTATTTAAATTATATACATCTCCTATAATTACAAATGATGTACCTAAGGGTATTGGTAGTGATGTTGCTCAATCACTTGAAACTGCAATATTTGATTACACAGTTTTAACTACTACATCAATTGATTATTTTGCGTTATCATTTGTATCTACAGGTGATGATATTATAGATAGTTATTATCAATTCCAAGGCTTAAGCATTAAGTCATTATTCATTAGTAACTAGGAGGGCAATTATGAAGAATAAGATATTTATTATTGCTAACCTAGCACTAAGTTTAGTACTACTTGTAGTATTAAGTGGATTTATTTTTGGTTGGTATGTTAGAACTGATCAGGAAGAGCCTGTTGATGTTGTTACAAATGGTATTGTATTAACATATACCTTTGATGATGATACAACAGTTAACCCTGAAACATATGATGTTGATAATTTAGTTTTCTTTGACCTTGATAATGTAGGTGAAGGTAAATATTTTTCAACTATGGCTGTAATGATGGAAATTTCTATTGAAAATAGAAGTAAGGCTAATGTTGATATAACTGTTAAGCAGGGGACAACATTTACTTATAGTGAAGCTTCTGTTGCAGCAAATGAAACTGTTCCAGAAGGACAATATTATGAATTATCTGGTACAGAATATTCTTTAACAACTGATACAAAATTTAGTGCAACTAAGACTTATTATTTAAGAGATCCTTATGTTGCAACAGCAGTATCACAAGAAGAACTAGATAGTAGTGACGAAGAAGGTTCAGTTGCAGATTTCTTAGGCAATGATTTAATGACAACATCAACAGTAGAAAATGTTAGTGCATTAAATGAAGCAACTAATGAAGGTGGCAAGGCCACATTCTATGTTTATATATATGGTATTCAACCATATGATGCATCATCAAATGAATTCTTAGGATCATATGATGATAAAGCAAGTTATACTTTTTCATTAATCTTATCTGCAATAGCAACTTCATCAGAAGAAGTAACTACAACTACAGAATAAGACTAAATTTTGTTTTGTGAGGGAACCATGAAGAGTAATAAAAGAATTTCTAAAATTTTAATATTAACTACATCATTGATGGTTCTTATCTCAATGATATCAATAGTATTTGCAGCTTATACATTTACAAAAAAGGTTACAAATGATATTGAAGTAGGTCAAGTTAAGGTTGATAGTAAGCACTTTATTGACTATAGTAGCTCATCTAATTCAAAGATGAGAATTGATACATTAATTGATGTAGAAGATGTAATTTTAAATACAACTACAACTTATTCACTTGCAACAGATACAGTTTTCCAAGCAAGTAAAACATATTATGTAGCAGGTACTTATTCTAAGGCTATTGTTACAGTAGGTGGTACAATTCCATCTAATACTTATTATGAAGATAAGAATGGTGGTTATTATTTAACATCAGATACATCATTTGATAGTAGTACATCTTATTATACTAAAGATTCAAATTCTGGATATACAGCAACATCTACTGTTTCAGTAGGAAGCACTATTCCAGCAAGCACATATTATGTTGCAACATCAACACACTCAGGTGTTATATCAATTGGTACAATTGCAAATCCAGCTGGTGATGAAATTACATATGAAATTTCATCTACTAATTCTAAGATTGTTACTTTTAGCAAGAATTCAGCTGAACTTATTACTGTAACAATTACTTCATTTAGTGAAGATGGAATTGATGAAGCATCAACAGATAACGATGATTGCTTTGTTGTTGTTGATACAGATGGCTTAGGTTTTGTTGTAATTGATAAAACTTTGAGTGCTGGTACAACTGATTCAAGTGAAACAATAACATGTAGCGCAACAGAAAAGAAGCAAGATGATAGTAACATTTACTTAAATCAACTAGGCTTTGCGTTTACATTTACTAATGAGATTGCAGTATATGTTAGAATCCATATCAAGGATGCGTGGATTTTAACAAGAAAGTATGCTTCTGCACAAAAGGAAACATATACTATTAAGGATCAAATTGCTGGTAATTCGCCATTTGCAATTTCTGATACTGGTTGGTATTACAATACTAATGAGAATACAGCATATCTTAAAACAATGATTTTACCTACAAGGGATTCAAATGGTGACTTTGCATCACAAAGTTATTCATTTAATGTAAATCAAGCTTATTTCTACTCAAATTCAAAAACATCAGTATATACTGAATATGTTGATGTAGAAGTATCATTCACAGTTGAGCTTGTGCAAGCAAACCGTGCGTTAGAATTATGGGGAGTCGATCCTAGCACATTGGGTAGTATTTAAGACTGGAGATGACCATTATGAAAAATAATATTAAGAATCGCTCTAATAAAAGAGCAATTATAACTTCAATATGTCTTGCCTTAACTACAGCTTTTATGGCTGTATTTTTGGCTTTATTTATTAACTATAAATTATCTGGAAATGTAAGTGATATTAAGACTTCATTTATTGATTATAAGTCATTTTACGCTGGTAGTCAGACACCAATAAAAACAACTGATGAGACACAGTCAAAAGAAACTAATAGAGTATCAATGACAACTGCTTTTAGTAATGCATCAACAGCTAATTATAGCGATATGACTATTACTATTGCATCAGCAGAAGAATTATATAAATTTTCTGCAGCATGTTATTCATATTCTAAATTCTTAGCTTATGATTATTTATTATTATGCAATATTGATTTTGATGATTATACAGCTCATGATTTTATTCCAATTGGTTGGTCATCAACTTCTGAAAGTTCATTTACAGGTTCTTTTGATGGTAATGGATATGATATTTATAATCTTGAATTCGTAGTTATTAGTTCATCAACTGTTGCCTCTCAATATAGTGCAATGAAATATTTCGCTATGTTTGCTGAAAATAATGGTGAAATTAAGAATTTTGGTTTAGTTAATCCAACTATTACATTAGCTTACATGATTTCTGGTATGGCTGATTATGGTGTTGCAAATATTTGTGGTCTTAATAAGGGCACAATTTCAGGTGTATACGTTAATCAATTAGGAACAAAGCTAATTGATGAATGTGGTATTACTGCGGCAGGTGGATATCGTATTTCTGGCTTTGTGGTTGAAAATGCTTCAACTGGTTCAATTTCAGATTCATATTATGCAACAAATTCAGTATTTAACTATACTGTTACAGATTATGCCGAATTTGCAGATATTACATTAAAGAACTCAGGTTCTATTACAACAACTTATTTCTATAATACTTCTATAGATTTTGTGTTCTCTAGCTTTGTTGCTGGTGGAGCATATACAATTGTTTATTCTGATGACTTAGGTGCTAAGACAAAGAATGGTACATCTTATCCAGGTATTATGGTTAAGTCTTTAGATGAATTAAATGAAGCTTTCGCGTTAAATTCAAATTGGAGTGTTCAATCTAATACTAGAACAGTTCTTAATTATTATTTTACTTATGAAACTCCTGTAAGAAGAAAGTTTGTTAATGAAGCAACAATTGTTACAGGTATAGACGCAGAAGGTAATACAAATATTGCAAGTGCAACTATTGAAATTACAAATGTTAAAGATTTCTTATTCATGTATGAATTAATGAATAACAATGCATTCTTCGCATCTGCAAAAGTAAACTATGAAATCACAAACGATATTAACCTTGAAGGAATTCCTGGTACTGCATATGCATATAATTATGGTATTGGTTCTTCATTTGAAGGACAACAAATATCATCAGGTTCAGTTACAATGGTTGATAATGGTATTACTAAATATCCAACTATTTATAATGCTGATATCTTAAATGATAGTAAGAAGGTTGTAACAACTGGTCTTAATGCATATGGCTTATTCAGTTATTTGACTGGTGATGTTACTAATTTAAATGTTGTATCTACAATTAATTTAGATGATATAGAAGAAGCAACAAATGCAAAAGCAATAGGTGTTCTTGCAGGTTACATTGAAGGTTCAACAATCACTAATGTTAATACATATATTGAAGCAACTAATACAACTTCATCTACACTAGGTGAATACTATTTAGGTGGTATTTGTGGTGTATTTGGCGGTGAAGGTAAGATTACAAACTGTGTATCAACAGGTTCAATTAATCTTGTTGCTGATTCTTCATATTCTACTTCATCAGGCTACATGGCTGGTGTTGCAGTAGGTGGTTTAGTTGGTTACATTGAAGATTCTTTAGGAGATATTGATACTGTCTTAAATGCAGTAAATATTTCTTTAAATTTAGGTTCAAGTGCTACTTACGCAGTAGGTGGTGTTATTGGTGCTGGTTATACAAGACTTGCAACAAAACTTGAAAATTTAGGCTCAATTTCAATTGGTTCATCAACTGTAGTTCCTACATATACTAAGCTTTATGTTGCTGGTATTTTAGGTAGACATTTAGGTGAAGCTGGTGAAACATCAGAAACAGCAGAAGTAAATAATTTTACAAACCAAGGTGAAATTTCTGTTTATGGTAATAGTACTGCAACATTAACAATGGTTGCTGGTATTGAAAATGCTGATATTCAAACATCAGATACTGCATCTGGTAATGTTACACCATCTCAATTCGTAGATAAGGCAAATAACATTTTATTCTATGCATCAGCAATGACTAATAGAGCAAATGTTTCTGTTAAATATGCTAGTGCATCTAATATTTTAGGATTAAATGGTTACTTAACAAGTGGTATTAATATTTGTTCAGGTAATGGCTTCGATTCAAAGCTTTCTAGTGTTTATAACCTAGATAACAACTATATCTATAGTGGTACAGCAAGAAAATTATTATCAATTAATGCTCAAGAGCAAGATATTAGTGTTATTGGACATTATGCTGGTGTTATTAATGTAAATAATGGTTCTGATACATCAGGTAATAATATTGTTACTTTAGCTGCAGTATATAACTTAAGAAGCATTAATTTCACAATGAGTACTGCATTAACATTTGATGGTATTTATTCAGGTACTGTTAATGGTTCTTATATCAATTATAATGATGTAAGAAATGAAGGGACTTTATCATTCACATTAAATAAAACTTCATCTACTGAACATAATTTATATGTAAATGGTGTATTTGATGAATTATCATTAGGTTCATATGCACAAGCTATTTATAATGGTGGAGATATTACATTAACTGATTCTTCATCAAGTGATATGAATATCAATATTTATGTTTCAGGTATTTGTCGTAATAATTTAGCAGTAATAAATGCAACTGAACAAAATCCTTTAAATGCAACATTTGATAGCTCACTTGTTGGTTCATTAAATGATGTTATTAATAATGGTAAAATTACTGTAACATCTAGTGATTATAATAAAGATCAATATCTTTACTATACAAATACTAATAATGCTCCACAAGCTGTTTCACAAACTACAACTACTAATTTAGTTGGAAGTGTTTATGCATCAGGTATTGCATATTCAAATTCAGGTATTATATCTAACGCATTTAACTTAGGTGATATTCAATTAGATATATTTGCAAAAGCTGCAAATGATGAATATTTTGCAGCAGGTATTGCTTGCAAAATGACTGGTAATTATGCTCAAATTAGAGACTCTGCTAACAATGGTACAATACAGGTTATCAATACATCAAATTCATATGCTGTTGAAGTTAATGTAGGTGGTATTGTTGCAACAAATTATGGTGCAGCAGGAAACATTAATAATGTAATTGCATTCACAATTAACTATGGTACATTAATTGGATTTAATGGTTCTGCAAATGTTACAAGATCAAGCGTTGCTGCATGTCATTGCCAAACAGGTGGTATTATGGCATATGGTATTTGTAACATTGTTAACGTATTAAATTATGGTAATATATATGGCTCAGAAGTAGTTGGTTCACTTATTGGCTCATTTAATTTAGGTGACTTTAGTGATACAACTTTCTATTTAGCAAATACTATTAATTATGGTACAGTTTATGTATTAGTAAAATATTCTTATACTGGTGCTACACTATATCATGTTAACTATAATGAAGTTGTTAATTTAACATATTTATCAACAGGTTCATATGATGCAGCATTACAAAATTATTATTATCTAGGCTCAATGTTTGGATTTATAAATTTTGCAAGTAGAGATAGTTCTAATATCTCAATTAGATATGTTATTAACTTCTTTAATGGTGCATTCATTTGTCAAGCTTTAAACCAACTTAATACACCTGCAGATGGTATTGATGCATCAACATTTATTACAGTAAATGGATCACTTGATACATTTGGTGGTTCATCTGTAAAATATGCTCCTTTATCAACTATTACAGATACACAAGCTGGTAATATTGGTGTATTTAGTGAAAAGTTTATATTCAGAAGAGCAATCAATGGTGATTTAACAGTTGTTGATTATGATACATATGTAACAGATGCATATATTGCTGACTTCTTCCAATTCGTAAGATTCGATAAGGTAAATGAATTATTACTAGAAAAGATTGGTTGGAAGAATATAGCATATGTTAATGCTGCAGAACAACTTGCAAGAGATGTTGCAACAATGTCTGTTTTCGTAAGTGATGGATATTCAGGACTTACTAAGTCAACAACACTTGTTGAAGCTTCATTTACATCTTCAACATGGTATGAAAGCATTGATGATACATTATTAGTTAATTTCTTAACTGAAATTTTAAGTGCTGATGATGGAAATACAACTGAATATACTTCATCAGATTTAAAAGAAATCTTAGAATATATTTTATTTGATGATGAATGTATTAGCGATATTACATCATCAATTAGATCAACTATCATTGATACAATAATGTCTTATTATGAGACAGAACAAACTGATGCTTATACATTATTACAAAAATTATTATATGATGAATTATTAGCTAAGGTTGTATCTGGTGATACATCTGATTATGCTGCTGTACAAACTAAGATTAGAACAGTATTAGCATCTGCATCATCAGAAGAATTAGAAGAAGTATTAACTACATATTTAGAAGCTTTAATTGATGATACAAATAATGACATCTTAGATCCATTATTTAATGATGAAACTGGTGATTATTATCTAGTTAAGAAGATGGAATTAATCCAAACTTTATTAGCTGATTATTCATCTGAAACATTAGCATTAATTGCGCAAGAATTATTAAGTGATACAACTGATGCTGAAAACACATTAAAGTATATTAACTATTTATCAAATCATACTGATGTTGCGTTAACTATATATGCTAACTTATTTGCATATAATAGCAGCAGCAATAGCTATTATTTAAATGCAATTAATAATGCATTTAAGAAATATGATATTGATGCATCAATTGAAAATGAATATAGTTCATCTAATCTTGTTGATGAATATACTTCAACATCAGACTCTCAATATATTAATGGTGAATTAGTATCATATACTCATGATTATACTGAATTATGGAATATCATTAAGAATAATACAAATTTCCAAAACTATTTAAAGAATAGTAGTGGACTATTTAGTAGTCATGAAGACCCAACTTCATCAATTTCTTATATATCTTTAATTGCAAAAGCAACTGAATGGAATAATACATATCAGTCAATTGATGCACCATCAGGTACAACTGATGGTAAAAATAATCCAAATGGTATATACCGTGCTGGTACTGATAATATAACATATTCTAATACAGAAGTAGTAAACAATAGATTCTTATATACACCAGATAGTGTAAATGATTCAAATACATATTATTATGGTCCATATATGGCTAATGGTAAGGTGTTTGCATCATTACTAACTAATTATGATGATTATTTGGGAAAAGAAATATATAGTGCATCTAATATATCAAACACAACAAGAGCTTATGTTCCTGTATTTATTTCTGCAAATAAGACATTTACTGATGATGTAATTGCAAAATCTAACACAACTGCAACAAATAAAGAATCTTATGCATTCTTATGGAATGACGTTGGTACAACACAATCAAGTAAAGGCGACTCGAGATATCAATGGGTTTCTGATTATATTATTAATAATGCTCAACAAGATGGTACAAGATACTTATTAAAGAATTATAAAACTGGTACATATGTAACAGATTATTATAATTTTGATCCTTCATATACTGTTAATACTAATAACGATTTATTAACTTCTAATAATAATTTAAGAGTTAGTTCATCTACTTATCAAAGAGTAACGACAGGTGGTACAGAACTTGGTCTTGTTACGACAAATAATCAATGTAGAGCTGGATTATCTAGTAATGGTTCATACACACACCCATTAAAAGATTATTATTTTAGAGGTTATGCAACTTCATCTATAATTAGCGGTATTTGGTATGTTTTATCAGTTTGGAAAAATGGTAATACTGTTGTTGGATGTTACTTAATTTCAAAAACTGATGATTCTGCAAAACAAGATGGTTATGGTGGTGTACAAACTACACAATATACTTATTATCAAATGGATGATTTAGTTGCCTTAGATGGTGTTAGAACAAAAGGTTTATCAGCATCAACTAAGCCACAGGATAGTGATGAAATAGGTATTATTTCATCTATTATGACAAAAGTATTATCTACAACAGATGGTCAAAAAGCTGTATTAGAAGCATTAGGTGTTTATGCATCTACAACAGGATTTACATCATCTCAAGGTGCTTCATTAAGATTCTTATCATCAGCATTAAGAGGTACAACATTTGCATCAAATGCTGTAATTAATGTTTATACAAAGCAGGATAATATTGCATTAAGTAATGAATATTATTACTATTATAGTGCTTATTACAATACTACATTAAAAGAATACTTAGATAGCCTAATTGAAGATGTAGAATATACTGATTTAGAAAATCTAAGTATGCTTGGTGCGACGGACGTAGAATTGTTTAAGAAGATTTTATTGTTGACGCTCGCGAACGATAAATATGATGACGATGATGGAACGAATACTGTAACAAGTACCGATATAACGTACTTTATATATAAGTATGCAACATATCTGCGAGAGCATGATCCTGACATAACGGATGAAGAGATAGCAGAAAAATTTGCAGGAGTAACATCTACAGATTTAACTGCATTTGCGGCATTATCTGACCTAGATTGGGATGATTTCATTACAACAATAGGTGGAGATGCTGATGCAAGTCAAGAAGATGGAGTAGGCTCATATACAGATATTAAAGCTTTATACGAAGCTTTAGGTTCTACAGATGGAGCAACTATTGCAAAGGGCTATGCATATCCATTTAAGATTGCTGATGATACATTGCTTTCTCCATCAGCTAGTAAAATTAATATGACTTTAAGTGCTGGTACTAAGCAAGTTACTGCTTGTTATACATATGAAGCCTCATCAACTGGTAATAATATTGGTTATTATATTGGTTCAGATGTTAAGGTTTACAATAAGGCCAATAAGGCTAACTTTGATACATTCTATTATCCTAATGGAGATGGTACTCCATATACATTACCAACTGCCGATCATGCCGCACCATCAGAAGATATAGTAAGTTATTTATCTGATACTCAAACAGATGGTGACACAACTTATAGAAATGGTGATTATTTAATCCGTTTAACTGGTGATTCGCAGTTCGATGCTAATAATGAAGGTGGATTAGTTGCGGTTGAAAATGCATGTGTAGGTACATGGAGCGGTACTTTACTAGTTCCAAATAGATGTATTTGGGTAGCACCTATCAAATCAGGTACATTTAAATTTGTATTATCTAATATCGAAAATACAGATAAGATGGGATTTAGATTATATAAATTAACGAGAAGTACTCCAGGTGACTACAGTACATATTTCACTAATTATTCACAAGCTCTTGAATGTAATATGCAGTTACAACCTGGTAAATCTTATTATTATGAAATTGATATTACAGATGAAGATATTGAAGCTGGTTATGAATATGCAATTTCTTCAGGTGATGGATATATGCCATATATCACATATATTGATATTGGAGCTTCAGGTACTGACAATACAAAGGTTAAATACCCTAACTTAAAGCCAATTGAAGATAATTATAATTCTTATTATTCTAACTTAAGTGAATATGCTTCGTATTTAGCTTCAAATTTAATTGATGCTACAACATATTCACCAAAGATTACAACTACATCAATTACAGTTTCAACTCCAACTATTATATTAGTTAAGGCAGATGATGGATACACTGTAACTGTAGGTGGTACAACAACTTATGATGTTGATGGTGTTTCTACATCAATTAGTAGTGTAAAGAAGAATACTAATGGAAATTATCGTGCATTCTATTTAAGCGGTGGTACTTATACTATAACTGCATCTGATGCTGTTATATCTGAAATATTACAAGTAAATGCAAATGGTGCAATTACTTATAATACGGGTGCTACGTCGATTTATTATGATAGTGATACAACAGATGCTTCTAGTGGTACACTAATATTCAAGGGTACAAATTATACAAATTTATCTTCATTTAATCTTGATTTGGATAATGCTAATAAGATTTTAGAAACATTATTAGTTGTTTATCCTACAATGATTGATTCAAATGATAATTATTATTTCTTTGATGATTCAACAATAGAAGAATTTACTTCAACACAATTAAAAGAAATTATCAAAGCATTAGCAAAAGCTGATTACTCATCTACAACCTCAGTATTAGGTAGATTAATAACTAACCTACCAACTAAGTATTACGATAATTTATTATTAAGTATTACTGATGATGAAGTTATTGCTAATATGATTAAGAAGATAATTGAAATATGTGATGATAATGATTATTCTGAGTCAGAAGATTTAATTATTGCAGCATACTTAGGAGACGATTTAATTGAATGTTCAGACAATAACCAATTAACATCATCTATCCTATATACTGTATTATCTACATATGCATCATCAGCTGCTAAATCAACTACAACTGGTGATACAACTGCAGGTTTCTATCAATTTATAGCTGGCGATACAACAATTAATGCAACTAAGTTTACACAATTCTTAGAGCATTTAGGTGTATCAGCTAACCTTGAAGGTTATGGTATTTTTGCCTTAGCTTCAAGTCATGGTATTAAGAATGGTACATTCATTCCTGATAACCTAACATTAACTTCAATGGATGCAGCATATGATACAACTGCAACAGATTCTAATAATGCATCAATTATTAAATTATTAGATGCTTCAATTAACTCTAGTGATGTTACAACTACAGGTTCAATCTCTACATCTTGGAGAGATAACACTGGTAATTCATCTGTTGCAACAGATACTACTCAAAGCTATGATACATCAGATTCTAGTTCAGTAAATTACGCATTTAGAATTGAAATGAAGCAGTTAAAGCTATCTATTTCAACTACAATATTTGAATTAGATTTAACTGATTCAACTGCAGGTACAATTTATGCTTCATCATCAACTATTGATGTTGATAATGGTACAATTACATATTATGTATTAGAAACAGATCTTGCTACTATTATGGCAAATAACAATATTTCAATTAAAAATATTGATTATGCTGAAACTGCAACATATGTAACTAATAAATCTAATACATCAACAATTAATTTAACTGGTGGATTTACTAATTCAAAGGGTAATTATCAAGTTAAGGATGCAATTACAGTTACAGCTGAAGATACATCTGTTTATACTGCATATGATATTATCTTAGTTGGTATACCAGTAAGTTTCACCGTTACAAGTGATACAAGCTCATTAACTTATAATGGCGGTACAGTAACATTAACTATTACTTGTCCAAACATCCCAGATAATTTCGACTTTAAGTCTTTCTTCACTATTACAAATGATTCTACATCATATAAAGAAGGTAAAGGTTGGACTTACAATGCTTCAACAAGAAATAATGGTATTGTTACAAATGGTAGTGCTACATTAGTTATTGATATTAATGCAAACTTACCTGGTGGTACTGAGGAATTAACAATATCTGTATTCTCACAAACAAGAACAGTTGAAGTTGAAAAAGCTTTAAATACAGAAGCTAAGATTACTAAGCTAACATTTGAAGATAATGATTTAACAACAAGTGGTGCTTATGTATCAGGTAAGACAAGTTCAATCAAGTTCGGTAGAGCTTATGATTATACTGAATTAACTAATTATAAATCAGAGAATTTCTATTTAGCTGATTTTGAAATCTCTCCTAACGCATCTGTTGTAATTACTGCAACATATGCAAATATTGCTAACGGAGATGGAAGAATTAGATACTCTGTTAAGTTTGTTGTAACATCAGAATCAGGTTCATCTGAGACTTATTATCATTACTTAGATGAAATGGAATACTTCGATAGTACAATTGCGAATGTATTTGAAGAAGGTGTTGCATTACAAGAATCTGATTTATATACTGAAGATTTCACTTATGATAGTGATTCATATTTAGGTCAATACTCATCATTAACTTATTCATCAGTAGATACATTCGTTGCTGTTAAGTTTAATCGTGGTGAAGAACCTCAATATCGTATTAAATATATCTTAAGTAATTTCTATACATTAGGTGATGTAACATATGAAACAACTGATGATACATTAAATAATGGTGCAGCTGTTTCATTAACTTACGCAGGTTTAACTGTTTCAGTTACTGAATCTAATGAACCAGGTGTTTATAAATTTGATTACATTTATAAGAGTACTGGTACATGGAGTGGCGATACTGAATACGTAAGACAATATCTATTCCCAACATTATTCATAATTAAGGGTTATTCAACTGACGCGTTATTAAATCGTTTAACATTCTTAGATCAGTCTATTGTAATTGGTAATACAGCATCAGTTATGAAGACTAATACTGCAACAAGTACATCTATTCTTGCTGAAGCAAGTAGCGAGGCTGTTGATGGACATGAAACTACTTATAGTGACATTTTCTCATTAACAAGCCGTGATATTGAAATTAAGAATAAGACTATTAAGTATTCTACAGCTGCAAAGTCGACAAGCATTACTGATTACTTTGCATTAGGTACAGTTTCTGATTCTGATTTATCATATTATGCGCCTACATTCGGTATAGAAGAGCATGCACAAATTTATCAGTATACAACATTAGCTAAGTTAACTGCTTATGGTGCTGATGTTCAAACTGAAAGTGATGCAGAAGTATTATCTAATCATGATACAATGTATTTATATGTTCCATTTACAAATGGTACAACAACTATAGTATATATGGTTGAAGTATCTTCTACAGGTAACTGGACTAATGTATATACAACAGCATTCGATGGTACAAATGGTGCAACAACTAAGGTTGGACAATTTGGTACAGGTATTACAGCTTATACTGCACAAAACTTAGCTGAAAATAATAATTATACATCTATAACAATTAATGGTTATCATGTAGCTAGTGAAACTGGTTCAATTTCTAACCAGGCATTATATATGGATTATGTAGGTAGTCCTGTTAATAACCATTTCTGGTATGTATCTTATGTAGTATTTAGTGAAGCAGCATTACATGGAGAAGATGATTTAGGTAATCAAAGATATTACCATATCTCAATTGTTGATGCTACAAACACAATTTACTTCGAAGTAGAATTATATGCACCAGTAGATTTTGCAGAAGTAATTTCTAACCAGGAATTATATATGACAATTTCTGAAAATATATATTCTGATACAGTAAAGACTGCAACAAGACAAATATCAGGTTATTTAGTTGTACAAAAAGATGATGAAGATAATATCATCACTGACACTGATACTAATTCACATACATATGGCTTAGCTTTATATAAATTAAAGATTAAACTTCAAACATTACCAAAGGGTTATTTCTATTTCTATATAGATTTACCTGATGGATATATAGTAACTGTAACTACTGATATGGAGAACCAATTAGATAAATCATATGATAAGATTGGATCATCTATAGAAGAAGGAGCATTCTTACCATTCACATCTATCATCACTAAGACTATTGCCTTAGAGTTCATAGTAAAAGAAGGAACTGGTGATAATGCAACTGCATGGGCAGTTACAACATCTGATATTTATACAAGACAAGCTGAATATGTTGGTGTTACACCAAATGATGAAGAAACATCAGGAGAATAATTAATGAAATAGGTCTATAGGTAACTATAGGCCTATTATTTTTTTTTAAAATGAATAGTTAAATTATAATAAAACACAAGAATAAAGGAAATTATTCGAAAAAAATTATACTTGAATTTCGTAGTAAGTCGGATATAATAGTATTGAACAGTAATGAGTGTGAACTTCTTAGAAAAAGGGTAACCGATGCACAATTGTGGCAAGAAGGGCTGCTCATTTTTTTATTGGGAGAAACATATGAGACCATACTATTCAGTAAATCAACAAATTAATCAATTACAAAATAAAGGAATGAATTTTAAAAGCATTCCTAAAGCTAAAAGTGTTCTAGAAAATACGAATTACTACAATATAATTAATGGTTTTAAATCTCTTTTTGTAGATACAACAATAAAACCAGAGCATTATGTTTCAAATTTATATTTCGAAGAGGTTATTGCTATCAATAACTTCGATAAGAAATTAAAAAACTTAATTTTGCGTTATATATTAATAATAGAAGATACTTTACGTCGTCATGTTGCACATGAATTCGCCAGAACGGAAGGGTCTGATAAATGGACAATTCCATCTTCATTCGATCTTATAACTACAATAAATCAGCCTACATATGTTTCTAGTATGATTAATAAAATTACTAATAACGCAAGTAGAGTGAAAAATGATAGTCATGATGATATGATAAATCATTTCTCATCTGCTGCAGAGATTGTACCTATTTGGGCTTTAGTAAATACATTTGAATTTGGTACATTAAAAATCTTTTTGATTAATATGAAACAATCGATTAGAGATTATATTGCAAATAAATATTACTCTTTAACATTTACACAGTTAAAATCTTTTTTGGAAACGATAAATATGTTTCGAAATGTATGTGCACATGATTATAGAATAATGTTTTATAGAATATATGATATGGATAAGAAAATATCAGATATGCCTATACATAAAAAAATGAATATTCAAAAAGACGGTCTTGGACATTATATTTTTGGAAAAAATGATTTGTTTTCAATGGTTTTAGTCTTTAAATACATGTTAACTCAAAGTGATTTCAAAGATTTTTATATAGGTATTAATAATATATTAAGGGTGCTAAGGAGACATTTGAATGTTGTTTCTATGAAACAAATATATGATTCATTAGGTTTTCCACTTCCTAATGGGCCACAGTTTGGTTGGAAGAGTATTATTGATGTTAATAAATTTTAATTTGAAAATAATATAAAATAAGAATTATACTTCAAATCAGAAAGATATTTACAATTTGAATAAAATAGATAATTTTAACACTTACATGCATAAAAAGTTAAAAATTAATTAAAAAATACTAGACTTTTAAATGTTTTTCGTTTATACTGAACTTAGTAAAGGTTAAAGTTAATTTAGTTTTTCGTTCTAGGATTAGTTGTTTTGCAATTAAACTACTTTTATTTATGGGCAAAGTAAGAGCAATCTTATGACGCAAAGCTATAGGGTCTTTAGGTGGATTTCCAAAAAAGACAGCCAGTTGCAAAAGGACAACTGGCTTTTTTTATGGAAATATAAGGTTGCTTTAACTAATCCGATTTTTGAAATTAATATCAGAAGGAGGTGCTTTCATATGAAGAAGATAAGTAGAAGACTTGTAATGCTTATTATATTATCAGCAATGATCATTGCAACAGCAATATCAGTTGGTGTATATGCATTAATTACTTCAACATCATCAAGAGGTAATATTGATATCTCTACAACTGAAGTTACTGCAACTACACAGTACTCATCTTCAACTGGAAGCTATAGCTTTACATATGAAGCAGCTGGTGACGCAAAAACTATCACAATTTCAACTACAAATCAATCTGGTGTAGTATTACATAATATATATAATGTAGAAGCAACATCAGGTGATGATAATCTAAAGAAAGCAATTTTAGTTTATTTTAATGATGAATACATTGGTACATTAGCAGAATTAACTACTGTACCTTTAGATATAGAAAATAAATATTCTTTCATTCCACTAGCAGAAAGTGGAACTGATACATTAAAGTTTGAGTTACATCAAGCAGCTGAAAATTCTTTATTTGATGGTAAGACTGTTACAATCTCTATAACAACAATTACTCAAAATGCTGATTACTTAGATTATATCTACGTAACTAATGAAGAAACATTTAGTCGTGCAATTGATGACGTTAATTCAGGCTTATTTAGTGTTAATCCAACAATTGTTATTTGTAATAATGTTACATTAACAAACTCTTATACAATTAAAAATCCAACAACTATTTACCTAAATGGTACATTAAATGGTTCTTTAACTATTAATGATGATAATACTACATCACCTGATGCATTATTAGAAATTTTAGGTAATAGTAGTATTAATGGAACTATTACATTAGGAAGCTATTATGATGAAGATGGAGCAAAATCTTTAGTTTTTAATCATATTAAAGATGTAATAGGTGAAGCCTTATCTTGTGGCTCAACTACAAATATTTTAGGCCCATATTCATTCTATGGATTAAATATAACTGTAGGCTCTAATTGTCAATATACATCTCCTAATATTATTATTACTAATACATCTAATGAATATTATTCAAAGGTTGCATCAATAGTAGTAGAAGATGAAACTATTGAATTTAAGGTTTTAGGTTCTAAATCAGAATTAATCGATGCTACATTAGCTCACCTACCTAATGATGGTGATATTGTATCAACTGATTTATTCTTACCTACATATATTAAAGATCAAAATGCAACAATCACTTGGAAGTCAAGTGATGAAGATATTATTTCTTCACAAGGTAAGATTGCTGCAACAAGATTAGAAAATGCAGAAGTATCATTACTAGCTGAAATTAAGATTAATGATACAGTTGTAACTAGAACATTTGATTTTAAGGTTTCTGTACATAACAATGAAATTAATTTCTATAAGTTAGTACAAGAAATTTCACCAATTGTTATTGCAAATGTATATAATGATGCATCTGATGCAGATGATGCATTATATCATTTACCAATTGTAAGTCAAAATAGCAATGGTACATTTAATGAATATGATTATAGAACATCATATGATTCTCCAGTGAATACTCAATTATTTAACTGGTCTGCATTTAAAGATATTGGAATTGAATCTATTACATATTCAATGACAGAAGAACAAATTGCTGCATATGATTATATTACTCAATCAGGAAATACATTATATTTGAATACAGAAACATTAAACAGCTTTGCAAGAATTACTATTACTGGTGATTTCGGTAATGATGAAACATATTCAACACATATTAATATTAGTATTTCAGTTGGTTCAAATACTCAGTTACTAGAAAAAGCATTTATTCAAGTATCAAATGAATTACAAGAAATAAGTGTTTTAGGTAATATCATTGCAACAAGAATAAGTGATGGTATGGGAGAAGAAAAAGGTGATTTCTCATTATCAGCAACATATAAAGAAGATCCTGAATATACAATTGTATTCTCAGGTGCTAATACAATTATTGATTCAATAACATATGATTCAGTAAACGATAAATATGATTTTACAATCAATCCTGAATACTTTAATGAATATGAAACTACAGTTGCCTTTAAAGCAACAGTATATTATAAGAAGGGGACTATTGCAGAAACTTCTAAATCAAGAACTTTCTATGTAGTTGTACCTGCTGCATTACATGTTGATAATTTTGGTACTATTTCATTATATGAATCAGCTAAATATCAAGTATTTAGTCAACTACCATCTAATGAAAAGACTGGTAATACAGGCTATTCTACATCAGATACTATATTATCTGATTCTAATATTAACTATGTATTATTAAGAGATATAGTTGGTGATGTTAATTATTTAACTGAATATGATACAAATGATGGATATTACTTAGAAGTATGTGGTTATACTCAAGCATCTCAATATGCACAAGGTGTATCTATATTAAAGTTTATGACAAGAAGTACAAATGAACAGCAAACATCTGATACAGCTGCCTATGATTTAGCTAGATTAATTGAATGGGCAACAAGTGATACTAGAGTTGCTGCATCAACTGTTGTATCAAATACTCAAGCATTAGGAAGCTTAACATCTACTAAGTCTAATGCAGAAGATTATTTAAATGAAGATGAATTAGCTGTAATTAAGCAAGTATATAAATATTATACTGGTGCATCTGATTCTGACTGGAATAATGTATATTTAGAATCATTTAATGAAGCTCCTGGATATATCTATACAAATCCAGAATTGTTAAATCAAGTAATTGTTTCTGTAAGTAAATCTCTAAGTACATATTATAATGGTGGTACTGCAACAAACTTCGCTACTATATTTGGTAAGTATATGGAAGTTATTCAACGTTATGCGGTTTCAACAACTACAGTTAATAAAGATGATGCTGCCCCATGTCAGGAAATTTACAATACTAGATATAGATGGGTTGAAAGTACTTCAAATCTATCATCTTATACTTACAATGGAACATCTTATAACATTAATTATTCAGTTCAGTTGAATAATGGCAAATGGTGGTGTAGATATACATTTGCTGGTGGTTCATCAGGTGGAGATGGTAATGGATCAGCCAAAAACTACTCATTACTTGCATCAGATAGAACATCATATATTACAGAAGATGAACTTACTATATTAAGAGTGTTCTGGCTTAACGGTATATCTGCAAGTAGTGGCAGCACAACCGGTCTAAATACTTCATTAACAAGTAATTATTCAAATATTAATAAAGTATTACAAGATGATGGTGGAATATATTATTATGGATTCTCATTATCAAACTTTAATACTGCTGGTAAAGCTTTATTAAATGCGTTTGATGCATGTTTAGAAATTCCTACATATTTCACAGCTGATGGTGTATCTTTATTAATTAAGGAATTTTATAATAACTATAATTATGGAAGTAAAAAATATGAATTAAATAAGTATGGTGAAAATACTACAACATTTAAGACATCTTTAAATAGTGGTATTCCATATGTAACAAATGTTGATAGCTTAAAGTCAGCATTATCATATTTTACTAATTTAAGTACTTTAGAAATATATGGAAATGATAACTTAGCTGCATTCTTAAGTGAAAATGGTTTATCAACATTAGTTGCAAGAACATCATTAGTTAATAAAGAAATTTCTAGATTAGTAATGCAAAATGTTGCACATACTAATACAAATTTTGATTTAACTAACATAAAGAATTATGATAAATTAACATATCTTGATTTATCTAACAATTTAGGTATTCATAGTGTAAATGAATTAGTAAATGTTAATAGAGGTAATTATACTTATGTTAATATTACTAATATTGGTGTTGAATATGAATACCAAGAATTTGCAATCGATAATATAGCAACATCTACATGTACTATTTATTATAAGAATGCAAATGGTGTAAATACATATAGTAATGATTCAAGTAGAGCATCTGATTTAGCAGATCTATCTGATTTCAATAAGTTCATATCTAAATATATGTATATGACTAATGTTATATATAATGAAGATGGTTCAACTACTACAATCAATTGGAGAATTGATGAAGGTAATGAATTATATGGTAGAATAACAAATCCTGGTAAGTATCCTGAAATTACATCAATAAGTGAAATGAATCAAATGGTATCTCCTTTCTATTATTGTTCAGAATCATTTACCTATAGTTATAAAAATGGTACATATAGTTTTATAGAGGGACATATATATAAAATTGGGGCCTCTGGTTCAACTATTGTCTTTAATGATTTAGGCTTATCAAGTAAAACAACTACAACAAGTCTTCCATCAGTAGGTTTTGAAAATGTTGATGTATCTGATTTCGAAGTAAAAACTACAACTGAGACTTCTTATGAAGAAGTGGAAGCCGGAACAACTACTAATCTTGAAACTGTAACTTGGTATACTGAAAATAGTACTAGTGTAACTATTACAATTTCTGCACAATATTATTATTATAATAGTTCGAAAAAAAGATATTTATCATATAGAAGTTTTAGTGGTATTCCAGGATTGACTCAGGATACTTCAACAGGAACGGCTGGTCAATATAATAGAGTGTATTTTTTATCAGAAGAGAATGTTAAAAATATTTTGAATAAATCATATAAAGCTAATACTACTATAACTGAGGATGTTTATCTTAATGAAAGATATTATTTATGTTTTGTTTATAACAATCAGTTATATTTAATCGGTAACAAATCAGATACTATTGCAAACGATATTATTCCTTCTGTAACAACTAATATTAATAGTGCACTTTCTTATACTCTTGTGCAGTATACAAGTGGTTATTATTATATACAACTATATGAAAACACTACATTTAGATTGCGATGCACTGATGATTTTTATGTGAAATATCATAGCAATAAAGATGCTAAAGGAAGATGGACTGTATCTACTGGCGTAAGTACTACTATTAACTATACAATTAATCCTAATTTTGTAGTAACTTATAAGGATAATTCAACTGATACTATTGAAGCTTATAAGGTAGGATATGAAGTAGATAAAATCGAAGGTGCTATTTTAGAATATACTGATCTTAAATCAATAGTCTCAGAAACAAGAACGACTAGTTACAAATATTATTTCTATACAGGTGAAAATACCATAATTAATAATGTGACTCTAAAGACTAATACGATCATTGCTGTATTTTCTAGTTATGATTATGTTGATAATAGTATTGAAAGAAAATATACTTCATCTAATTCTATTATTTACGTAATAAATATTTGGTATAATGAAACATCAAGTAGTGATAAAGTATATCTTTCTAACCCACTGAATATTAAATCTATAACTATAAATACACTTAACTCAACGCAAACTTATTTGATAAGTGATATAAGAAGTAGATTTCCAGCTGATACTGAAGGAACTAATTCTGAATACACATATGTTTATAATGATGTTGAATATACAATAAATGATGAAGGCTATTCTGATATGGCTTATTTATATGAACATTTAACATCTAATTGGGAATTATCTTCAACAGTTGTAATACCATATGCAACATATACGACTGATTTAACTTCAGCAAATACTGATTTATTAAATAAACAAGTTGAATTCTATTATGGCTTATCTAGTGGATATGAATATATATTTAGGTATACAGGAGAAACTGTGACAGATAATATATATTCTTGGTCACCTTTATATATTCAAACAATTTATTCTAAAAACCATGCTTATAATTTGACTGTTAATGATGGTGTTCTTGAATGGGAACATTATGCAGAATCTGTGGCCGATAGTGGTGGAACAAACATGGATTCTATATTAACTGAAGCAAACAGCCATTTTAAAGATTATTTATATGGCTCATATTATGGTAGATATTATGCATATTCAGGCACAGCAAGATATATATCAAGTGGTATTTATGTAAGACCTGGCTACATTTATAGAATAATGCCGAATGCTAAAAATACTGCATTTGAATGGGTTGAAGTAAAAGCATATACTGAAGATACATCAGATAATATCTTAATTGCTTTAGGTACTGGTCAATTAAGTGTAGGAGATATAGTACGTTCAACCGCACAAGCTGGTTTCGGTTTCTTTAATGCAGGCTGGTATAAAGTAACATTAGATGAAAAGACTAATATCGTTAACTTAGTTAAATATAACGATATGGGAATTACAATTAATGGTGAAAGTACTTATACAAGTTTAACAAACGATAAGTTAGTTCAAAGAACCGGTGATTATTTAGGTTATTCTGGTACATTTACTGTACAAATTACCGCATTAATACGTACTGTTCAAACTGATGGTACAGTATTAGAGTACAAGAAGATTTATAAGATGAAGTTCGTAGGTTCATTATACGAATAATATTAAAATGAAAGGAGGCTATTTATATGAATAGTAAAAGAAGTAAAATAATAATATTTATATCTTTATCATTCATGTTAATATGTTTAGCATGTGTATCTGTTTTTGCATATTTAAATGCTACATCTAATAAGACTGCTACAGCACAAACAGATATAAGTGATGAAAATGTCATTGAAATAGCCTCTTTTGAAGATTTATTTATGAATTCAAAAGCTAGTGCTTATAACGATAGTAATATTGTTTCTGATGCACAAGCAAGAAAGATTTTAAGATTGACTAGTAATATTGAATTAGAATCTAGTATCGAGGTAACATCAGATGTACATTTAGATTTAAATGGTAAAACATTAAATCTTAATGATAATACATTAACTTTTAGACATGGATATGCTGGTTGCTTCAGCATATATGGTGGAATAATTAATACAGGATCAAATAGCTTAGGTAAGATTGTTGTAGATTTAGCTAATGCAAGTTTTGTTACATCTAATGTTACATATTACAATAACACTACAGTAACAATAGAAGCTAACACAGTTACAGTATTAAATATTGATCCTAAATATACTGCATATAATGCATTATATTATGTTAGTGATTCAATTGGCTCTGACTTAACTAGAAAGGTTAATAAAGCTAATTATGAAGAAGTTAGTGTTTCATCATATGTAATTAATCAATCAAAGTTTATTACAACAAAAACAAATTGTATCTTTAATTCTAATACAGATGAGTTATGCTCATTTGTATATAAGGATTTAGATTTACCAATGCATTATTTATCAACTGATGTAAATATTACTTATACATCAAGTAATGAAAATATTATTTCGAATTATGGTAAGGTTACATTACCTACTACTACAGAAGATGTAACATTAACTGCAACAGTATCACATGAATCTTGGGATACATCATATTCATGTCAATTTAAATTACATGTTGTTAATTTAAGTAATTCTACAGTTAAGAATAATGTTGCTAAGCAATTAATTCTAGATTATCTAGAAGAATATTATAGAGATGTTACATTAAATGTTAATGAAGAAATTTCTATTTCAAATTATTATGAATTTGTTAATAGTGTAGAATTGCCATTATACGCATTTGATGATAATATTTCATTTACATATCAATTAACAGATATAAATAATACAGCTGTTAATACTACATCTCATCCAAGTAGTAATGTATATATTCTACAACCAAATGATAATTGCTTCCATTTAGTTGTAAATATTAATAATTCAACTAATTTAGTATTAAATATGTATTCACAATATGTTTCAGATTATGAAACAATTGCGAGATTAATTTTAAACAAATTATATGGTGGGGCAATTATCTATGATTCATCAACCGGTAGTTCAAAGACTCTATATAAGCTAAGTGATCTAGGTAGTAACTTAGATGCAACTACTTATAGCTATGTTACAAGATATAATATTACTAATTTAACATATTCATTGAAGGAAGGTCCTATAGAAGGTTCTAAAGCTACTGATTATTATACATATTCAGATTATGTATTAACTGCATCAGATAGTTCAGTACCTCCTGCAAAAACATCATATTTAACTGCAACATTCACGTTTGGTAGTGGTAATGATGCAGTATCAGTTGATGTTGATATGTATGTTGATTATTTAGCAGAAAGTGGAGACACTGTAGCTGGATTCTTACCATACTATAATAGATATGACCCAATGGTACAAGAAGACTTAGAATATGAATTCGAAATGCCATTCTCATTTGGTACAGGAGCCCCTTATATTTGTTATGATTTTGCAAATGTATTTGAAACTCATAAAAATACAAACTCTGAAGAATTTAATTATTATACTTATGCATTAGGTGTTCCTTCATGCTTAAATGTAATTTTATATTACAATGGTGCTGAAAGAGTAACATTTAGTAATACAACAACTTCTTTAACTACATTATTAGACACATATTTAACTAATAATGGATTAACTGTTAAAACAATTGCTGAATATGGAGATGCTAAATACATATTTAGAATTAATGCTCAAAACGCATCAACAGTAGATATCCCAATGTTGTTATTATATAACTACAAGTTTAGCCCTGCAGCTAACTGGAATCTATATTCTTATTCAGTAGATGGACATACTTATGTAACAGAATTAACAAGTTCTACATTTAATATTTGTGGTGGATTATTCTATAATACTTCGTCATCACAAACAAATGCAGTTAAGGATAGATATTTCTTTAGTTGGATTTATAATAATTTTAATCCAAATGGAGATACACTAGCTGCATCAAGTGTAACATCATCTTCATTTATTCCAAAGAAATGGTTATCAATTGATATTGCATTAGATGTTACATCAGATAGTACATTATCTAACGTTTCAGATTTCTATGGAATCGGTAACTTAACAAGTATTACTAAGGTTAACCTAAGTGGTGTTACATTATCAAGTGCAACACTAACAAGTATTTCACAGTTAACATCAGTTACTTACTTAAAATTAAGTGGCTGTGGAATTACAGATATTTCATCAATTTGTGATATAGATTCTATTAAGACATTAGATATATCTAATAATAGTATTCAAACATTTAGTGATTTAGTAGATTTAGATAATCTAGAAGAAGTATATTTATATGGAAACTTAGAAACTATAAATAATCCAATTGTTGGTTCTTATGGTATTACAAATTTCCAAACTTATAATGACTTAATTAAAGATGGTATTACTGTATATAATAAGATTTCAAGTGGAGTTCCTGTAATGTTTGAGGATTCTGATAACTATGATGATTATGCTAAATTAAAATCTATAGTATATCAAAATAAGCTATCAAAGAAGGTTTCTATTACACAGCTTTACTATAATTATAGAAATATGACTTATTCAGACTTTGGTTTAATTAATACACCTGGTACTTTAACTTGGGGTTACCAAACAACTGATAAGTATGGTAATACATATACAGAATATACTGCAACATATTTCTATTGTACTTATACATTTAGTGGATATACATTAACTGTTAAATTCTATGTCGATAGATACTAAAAATGTGAAGAAAGGAGAAAACTATGAAGAATACACGTTTTAATTTAATATCAAGTATAATATCTATGTTAATATGCTTATTCTTACTAGTTTTCGTAATCTTTGCATGGTATACAGCAAATGACACTGTAAAAGCAACAGGAATAACTGGTATGACTGCATCTGAGGATTGTATACATTTTAAGGATACAGTTACAGCAAAAAGATATGGCTTAAGTGGAAGTACAGAAGAAAATACTTATACTAAGCAAAGTGATGGTTCATTATTACTTACAAAGCAAGTTATTTATGATGCATCTACAGGTACTATTACAACTATTACTACATTTGAAGAAGATACTTACTTCTCAATTACAGAATTATTACCAGGTGAATATGTAGATATTACACTAGGATATTATATGGATAGTCAATGTGATGGATATAATTATAATTTAAAATTAAAAAATATCATTGCTGACTCATTTAAGGTTGATTACAATGGAGTAGATTATACTCACTATGTAACAGGTGCATTTAAATATAAGAGTATGTCTTTAAAAGATGGAGAAGGAGAAACTCCAGCTAATTTCACTCCTGCATCTGATTTTACTTGGTTTAGTTCTTATAATATTAGCCAAAATGATCCAGAAACTGTAGAAGTTGATTTATTACATCATACTTGGCTAAATAGCTACGAAGCTTTATATTACACTTTTAGAATAAGTGAAGACTTCACTCAATATTACCAATTAATAGGTCAATCAACTGTTTCATATGGTAACCTATTATCTAGAAAGAGATTTAGAATTGGTAGTGTATACTTAATGTTCTAATTAAAATTTATTGTAGAAAGGGGAATTTAATATGAAAAAGAGAATAATTAAAATAGTATTGGAATTTTCAGCATTAGCTATTACCCTTACTACTTTGATAAGCTTAGTTACTGCATGGTATATAAACCAAGATAGAGTTAAGGATATGAGCTTTGATATCTTACAAATTGACTCAATGGTAACATTATATAAAGCTAATGATACTAACTTTAATGGTGTACCTGATAAGCAAAGCCTAGCTAATGTAGATAAATATTATAATCCTGAGGCTGAAGCTTATGTAGCTTATCAGCAAAAGTATCATAGTGAAGATTATTCATTTAATTATGTAGATCAACGTTACGCTTTATCATACGACTCATCTGCAAACCTACTAAATACAGTTACATTAGAGAATGTTTGTCCAAGTAAGGTTTATACATTTAAATTTGAAGTAACAAATTATGTTGGCTTAGATAATACATTAACATTTGGATTTGATGCTGATAGTGATTATACCCCAGTTCCAAATTCATTAAAGGATTTTGATGCAAGAATAGGTATTGTTGATACTTCAAACAATGTAACATTTACATCATGGACAAATTTCTGTCAGGAAAATAATGGAGTATATACATATCAAGATTTTAATTTAAATCCATTAGAAGAAGATATGGTTATAGAAGCAACAACTGGTAGTTTATCTGTAGGTAGACTAGACTTATGGCTACAAATAAGAGAAACACCAGAAGCTACACAAACTTATACAAATTTTATATTGCCTCAGTATAGAATCTCATTATCATGTGATATGCCTGAGCAACAAGATTAGTGACTCAATCGAGTCACTTTCTTTTGTTTTGGGACTTTGAAGTTGCTTCAAAAAGACTTTGAAGTGACTTTGAAGTTGACTTTGAAGTAACTTTGAAGTAAAATGATTTTGAGGTGATACAATGTTATTAAATGAGATAATTAATGATGATATCTTTGAAAATGGTAATGCTGAGTTTAAAGCTAGATTAGATAGAAGTAACAAACTAAGTTGGTTAAAAAGCATTGCAGGTTTCGCAAATAGCAGTGGTGGTAATTTTTTCATTGGTGTAGAGGATAAGACGACAAAACTTATTGGATTTGAAAAAAAAGAAATAGATAATGAAAAGAATTTTTTGTTTCATGAGGTGAATGAGCATTTTGATACAATGTTAGAGATTTCAACTGAAATAATTCCTTATATTATAAAAGAAAGTAAAAGGTATATTTTAAAGGTGACAATATTTGAAAGTAAGATAAAACCTATTATTTTGAAATTTGATGGTATGCCTTTGATATTTGTTAGAAGAGATGGTTTTACAAGCTCAGCTACAACTGAAGAAATCATTTATATGTCAAAGAATTATTCTGTTCCAAAATTTGATACAGATAAAACTAATATAGACTTTGATTTTAATGAATTTTCAAAATTAAAATCTTTTTATAATGAAAAAACAAATAAAGTTTTAACTGAGAAAATGCTTGGGAATATTTCCTTTTTTAGTAAAGAAAAAAAATTATTTAAGGGTTCGGAATTATTCTTAGATAATTATTCTGGTAATAAAACTAAAATAGTATGCTCTTTATATCAAGGTATTACTAGAGGTGATGACAAGATTATATCTAGTAATGAATTTAATGGCAATTTAATTGATTCTTTAAATTTTGCATTAGACTATATTATTTCAAGAACTAATCAAGGATTTATTAAAGAAGATACAGGAAGAAAAAATATAGTTGCTTACCCAAGAAGAAGTTTATTTGAGGCATTAGTAAATGCTTTAGCGCATAGAGATTATTTGCTTGAGGGAACTCAAATTAATGTTGATATTTTTTATAATAGAATTGTAATAACATCCCCAGGATCTTTTTATAATTATGGCGAAGTAGCAAAAACATATAATCTAAGTTCTATTATTTCAAGAAGAAGGAACGAACTTATTTGTAATGTGTTCGTATTATGCAATGTTATGGAAGCTAAGGGAACAGGTTTTGAAAAGATTGAAGAAGATTATATTGAGGCGGATGAATTACATAAACCATTTATATTTTCTAAGAATAATCAATTTTCAATTGTATTACCTGACCTAACTTGTGATTTAGGTGTAAGCCTAGATGATGATGCAATTTCTTTAATTAAAAAAATAGAAAATCAAAGTAAATATGATATAAAAATATTAACTTATTGCTATAATCAAAAGAGAAGTGTTAAAGAAATTACTACACATTTAGGCATTTCAAATTCAACATTTTTTAGAAAAGAAATATTAGGTAATTTGATTAGTCAAGGTTTTATAATTGAAAATTCTATTTCTAATAAAAATGTATATATAACAAATAATGAGTTAATAAAAAAGAATTAGATATTGAAGTTACTTCAAAAAGACTTTGAAGTAACTTTGAAGTAAACTATAATTACGGGAATGATCCCGTAATTTTTTTCTTAAAGATAATTGTTATATGTGATATAATTACTTCGAGGTTTTTAATTATGAATATTACATTTGATAATGTTAAATTTAAATATATTGAACGTTTTATCCTAGATGGTGCATCATTTTCTATAGAGGATGGAGATAAAATTGGTGTTGTTGGAGTTAATGGTACAGGTAAATCAACTCTTTTAAAGCTTATTATAGGTGAGCTTACACCACTTTCAGGTACAATAACTATATCTGGTGGTACTAGAATTAATTATTTATGTCAAACACCTATATTTGATAAAGATAAAACATTATTAGAAATAGTAATGGAAGAGTCAACTAAGGATTATCCTATATTAGAATATGAGGCAGTATCAATGCTATCAAAGATGGGATTTAATGATCCTAATATTACTACCATTAACTTTTCAGGAGGACAACTTAAAAGAGTTGCCTTAGCTAAGGTTTTAGTAACTAAATGTGATGTATTAATATTAGATGAACCAACAAACCATCTAGATAATGAGCTAATATGCTGGTTAGAAAAGTACTTAATTAAATTTAAGAAAGCATTAATCATGGTTACACATGATAGATATTTCTTAGAAAGAATATGCACTAAAATGCTAGAACTTGACTTTGGTAAAACATATACATATCAAGCAAATTATACTAATTTCTTAGATCTTAAGGCAGAAAGATTAGAAAGAGAAGCAACAGCGCAAAAGAAATTAAAAGCCATTCTAAAAAAAGAAAAAGAATGGATGGGAAGAAGCGTTGAGGCTAGAAGAACTAAACAAAAATATAGAATTAAAAAATTTGAAGAAATGAGTGAAATCAAATTTAACGAAAGACAAGAAATGTCTTTATCAAGCCTTGATGTTAGAATTGGTAAAAAGCTTATTTCAATGAAAAATGGTTCTAAATCATTTGGTGATAAGGTATTATTTAATGATTTTACTTTTGATTTAAATAAAGATGATATTATTGGTGTTGTTGGTGATAATGGTGCGGGTAAGACAACATTATTTAAAATATTAATGGGTGAAGAAAAGCTTTCAAGTGGTGAACTTGTTGTTGGTGAAACATTAAAAATAGGATATTTTTCCCAACATATGGAATTAATTGATCCTGAAATAAGAGTAATTGACTACATTAAAGAAGAAAGAAGCTTAATTGAAACACTAGAAGGAACAATTGATGCAAAAACCTTATTAGAACGCTTTTTATTTGATTCTAACCTACAATATTCTAAGGTTAAAACTCTATCAGGTGGAGAAAAAAGAAGATTACAACTTGTAAGAGTATTATCATCTAATCCAAATATATTATTATTTGATGAACCAACAAATGATTTAGATATTTATACATTAGAAATATTAGAGGATTATTTATTATCATTTAATGGACCTATATTAGTAGTATCTCATGATAGATATTTCTTAGATAAAATATGTAATAGATTATTCATATTTAATAATTCACATATAGATGAATCATTAAAAAGCTTTAGTGAATATTTAGAAGAAGATAATCAAGAGACTAAGTTAAATGATAATACTAAGAATTTATCATATAAGGAACAAAAGGAATTAAAAAAGAAAAACAAATTCCCTTCTAAATTAGAAAATGAGCTTAAGGATTTAGAACGTGAAATCCCCAACCTAGAAGAAAAACTAAAAAATCTAAAAGAAGATAATTCTATCTCACCAATAGACTTTGAAGCTTTGATTAAGCATCAAGAAGAAATAGATACGCTATCTAATGAAATAGATATAAAATCTACAAGATATTTAGAATTACTTGAAATGAAAGAGGGAATGCTATGATAAATTATTCAATACATAATTTATTAACTAATGAAGTAGAAATAAAACCTTTTGATAAATTAGATTTAGATCTATTATTTCAATTTGGCAAGTTATCTTACTTAGATAGTAATTCATTTGATCATTTTAAATCTAAAATTGATGCGAAGCAAAAATTAGATTACTATATTTCCTCTAACGAATATCTTAAAATAGTTAGAGGAAATAAGATAGTTGGTATATTAGGTATTAAAATATTAGATAATAAATCTAGCTTATCTTTAGTTATATCAAATACTAATAGAGAATTATTAATAATATCTAATATAATAAGAGAGATAGTAAGATTCTTATTTTTAGATATAAGCTTAGATATTATTACATTTGATACAAATGATAATTTATTTATTGATGCATTAATAAATAATAAATTTAATAAATTAGATAATATTTATCAAATATTAAAAAGTGATTATATATCTAATGTAGAAAAACTAAAAATATATGATTCATCATTAAGAGAAATAAAAAATGAATATATCTTAAGAGGTGAAGAAGCAAAATATCCTAATATATATAGAGGTGTATGTGATATTATCACATATAATACTAAAACTAATAGATTCTTAGTAACAAGAAGAGCTAAAGATAAAAAAACAAACCCTAATATGCTAGAGGTTACTGGTGGTGCAATATCTTATGGTGAAGATGAAGAGGATTGTGCAAGGAGGGAATTAAAAGAAGAAACTTCAATTGATGCTAAATCAATTAAGTTCTTATATAAAATCCATAATAATACTAAAGATAGATTAGGATATATGGTATTATACTATGTATATTTAGCTAAAACAGATATTGATGAAGACTCTTTAAAGCTACAAGATGGGGAGACAATAGAATATATGTGGCTTAATAAAACTAACTTTATTAATATATTTAAATCTAATGATTTTGTTAAATCAAAATCTATTAGATTAAAGGAAGCATTAAAAATGCTAGATAAGGAGATATTATGACAGTAATAAATAAAAGTAGTGGTATATTATCAGGTATTATATCTATATTATTTGGTGCAGCATTAATTTTATTAAGTATATTTGCGTTTGATACATTAAAGAATATAGTATTTGTTATTATTGGTGTATTATTAATATTAATTAATTCATTATTTTTAATTGAAACATTATTAGAAAAGAATTTAAAATACTTATGGTTTAATTTATTATTTGAAATAATGGGTATCATATTAGGTATTATTTTCTTAAATAATGATAATCAAGCAGTAATAATTATTGTTGCTATATACTTAATATTATTCCCAATATTAAGAATAATAATTTCTTTAAATAAAAAAGAAAGATTTAAAAATGAATTACCATTATTAATAGTAGGTATCTTATTACTATTATTTAGTTTTGCATTAGATGATATATTAAAGGTTGTAACTATAATTATAGGTGCAATTATTGTGTTCTATGGTATATTAGATATAATTATATCTATAAAATATATGAAGCAAATTGATAATAACAATAATCAAGAATTTCAATCATCAAAAAGAAATGATTCTATTGATGCGGATGTAAAAGATTTATAATATTTATTTGACTAAAGTAAATTACACTATATAGATGTTTTGCACGTTACATTTTTTAGTAAAAAGATAATTAAATGAATTAATCTACTAAATAAATGGCTAAATTAATAGGAAAATATATATACTAAAATAAGTTAATATATTATATAATTAGTCTAAAAAAATGTCCGCATCCCCAAAGTATAAATTACTAATTTTAGGAATTTATACTTTTATTTTTTCTAATGAAAATATCTATTATGTAAAACTAGTTTGACATTTTATATGGTGATTGATATAATATCTATGTACGTGTTTAGATATGTCAACTGTTGACATAATTAGAAGGAGAACTTATGGAAAGAGTAGCAATTTTAACTGATTCAAATTCTGGTATAACTCAAGAAGAAGGAAAAAAGCTTGGTATTAGGGTAGTACCAATGCCTTTTACAATTGATGGTGAAGAATATCTTGAAGATATTAATTTAACTCAAGAAGAGTTTTATAAGAAACTTGAAGGGGATGCACAAGTTTCAACATCACAGCCTTCAATTGCATATGTTGCAACAATTTGGGATGAATTATTAGAAGAATATGATTCAGTAGTTTATATACCTATGTCTTCTGGATTATCAAAATCTTGTGAGACAGCAACACAATACGCAGAAGCAAATTATAATGGTAAGGTATTTGTTGTTAATAACCAAAGAATTTCTGTTACACAGCGTCAAAGTGTTTTAGATGCAATAGAATTAGCATCTAAAGGATATACTGGAAAAGAAATTCATGATATTTTAATTGAAGTAAAATTCCAAAGTGTAATCTATATTATGGTTGATACTCTAACTTACTTAAAGAAGGGTGGAAGAATTACTCCAACTGCAGCAGCATTAGGTGGAATGCTAAAACTTAAGCCTGTATTGATTATTGAAGGTGAAAAGCTTGATAAGTATAGAATGAGAAATAGATCATTAGATAATGCTGAAAAAATTATGATTGATGCAATTGAAAAGGATGTTAATGGATTCTTAAAGGATTTAGATGGTAGAACTGATAATGTTAACTATGAAATTGCATATGCTGGTACAGATACAACTGATGCAATGGGATTTAAGGCAATGGTTAAAGAACACTTTGGTGTAACAGATATTGTAGTTAACCCATTATCATTATCAGTATCATGTCATATTGGACCAGGTGCAGTAGCATTAGCTGTTTCTAAAAAATTACCTGATAAATATACTAACAAGTAGAAAAATAATCAATTAAAGACCCTTAAGGGTCTTTTTTGGATTTTTATGGAAAATTGTATTTTCTTATAGTATAATGAATATATGCTAAGGAGTTGTTTATATGGCAAAAAAAATACATCCGTATGTTTATATCATATTAACATTCGTTGGTGTAATCCTAATTGGAACGCTTTTGTTATCAATGCCTTTTGCTTCAACAAATAATCAATCTATTGGATTTATTGATGCGTTGTTTACTGCAACAAGTGCAACATGTGTTACAGGTCTTACAGTAAGAAATATAGCATCAGAATTCACTTTGTTTGGCAAAATAGTTATGATATTATTAATGGAGGTCGGTGGACTTTCATTTATAACTATAACTGTATTCTTCTTCACAATAGGTGGTGCAAGAATTGGTATTTCTAACAGATTTCTATTAAGAGAAGCACTTAACCAATCTTCTGTTGAAGGCTTAGTAAGTCTTGTAAGAAAGATTGTTTTAATTTCATTTTCAATTCAGTTAGTGTTTGTATTTATCAATTGGTTTCCATTTTATCAATATTTGGAATATCAAATTGGTAATGGGGAGACTGGATTAGAATCTATTGGTATTATGAGATTAGAATGTGATAATAGCTTTAAGCTTTCTTATTCATTCTTTTTATCATTATTTCATGCTTCAGCATCATTTAATAATGCTGGATTTGATATTATTAGTGATTCATCAATGACTATTTTATCATCAACATCAAATGTTATTCCTTTCTCATCAATTGTTTTGTTAAATTCTTCAACAATGGCAATGATTGTATTAGGAAGCTTAGGATTTGTTGTTTATGATGATGTAGTAAGAAAGAAATTCCGTTGGAGTTATTTCTCACTACATACTAAGTTTGTTTTAATTACTACATTAATATTAATTATATTTGGTACTCTATTTATATGGTTATCTGCTAATTTTGCAAAAGCAGGAGATGCAGAACAAATGAATTTCATGGAAGCATTGTTTACATCTATTACATGTCGTACTGCAGGATTTGCAACATATGATATGTCGCAAATGTCAATGCTACCAATTACTTATATTATTTGTATATTCTTAATGCTTATTGGTGCATCCCCATGTTCAACAGGTGGTGGTGTTAAAACAACAACACTTGCAGTTACAGCTATCGCTATATATTATTATGTAAGAGGTAAGAAGGCAACTGCGTTTAAGAGAAGAATAGATGATACTCAATCAGCTAAGGCATTCGTATTGCTTGTAGTTGCGATTATTATTGTATTTATTGGTACAATTATTGTTTTAGCAATTCAACCATATTTAGGATTTGAAAAGGTATTGTTTGAGGTTGTATCTGCATTCTCAACAACAGGATTATCAATGGGTATTACTTCAAGCTTAAATGTTATTAATAGAATCATAATTGTTGTTATTATGTTCTTTGGACGTCTAGGTCCATTAACAATTATGGGTGTTTTAAATAAAAACTGGATGTCAAATGCATTTGAAGATATTCAGTATGTAAAGGAGAATGTGATGATAGGATGAGAAAGAAAAAGAACAAAAACTATCTTGTCATAGGTTTAGGTAGATTCGGATCAAAGGTTGCAACAACTCTAGCTGATATGGGCTGTGATGTTTTAGCAATTGATATTAATGAAGAATCTGTACAAGGTGTATCAAGAAAAATTCCACACTGCGTTATAGCAGATGCTACAAAAAGAAATGTTTTACAGGAATTTATTGGTAAGAATGGTGTAGATGTTGCGGTTGTAGCAATCGGTAATAATCTACAGGCATCTATTTTATCAATTGTTAATTTAAAGAACTTAGGTGTTAAAAAGATTGCAGTACGTGCTGACTCATTTGACCATAAGGAATTATTTGAAATGGTTGGTGCTACAGATGTTATTATTCCAGAAGAATCATCTGCAATTTCTTTGGCAAACCAAATAATATCAGATACAATTGTAGACTATTATAATGTATCAGGTGATTATGGTATGTATAAGCTTGAGGTTGGAGAAAAGTTTAAAGCAAAATCTCTAATTGACTTAAACCTACGTAATGCATTTGATATTAACATTGTTGGTATTATAAAGGAAAATGGAGAATTCTTTATTCCAAGAGGTTCTGACCTTCTAACACCTGGTGATACAGTTGTTGCGGTAGGTATTAAAGAAAAAATTGATAAGTTTGCATCGTTCGTAAACGGCTAAAATTAATAAAATATCCACAGGAGGTACTATGAGACTCTTAATTATATTTAATAGCTTTTCTGGCAAGCGTCATAAAAAAGCAAAAATTGAATATATTAAAAATGAGTTATCAAAGAAATTTTCTTCTGTGGATTTTTTTTCTTCTTATGAAAAGAATTCAATTACAAAAGAAATATTATCTAGGGGAGAAGAATATGATGCTATCGCATCCCTAGGTGGAGATGGTACAGCTCATGAAGTAGTTAATGCAATCATCAAGCTTAATAAAAGACCTAAGCTTTTAGTTATACCTTTAGGTACATGTAATGATTTTGCAAGAACTATAATAGGTAAGAATTATAAAAAGGCTTTAAAGAATTTTGATATTACTACTACATCAAAAATAGATATTACTAAGGTAAATAATATTTATATGACTTACGCAATGGCTTTTGGTGCCGCAACAAGAATATCTTACGATGCTAAAAAGAAATCTAAAAATATATTTGGTAAATTATCATATTATTTATTTGCTTTAAGATTATTAGTAGGGCACTTAGAAAGACCAATAATAAACAATAAAAGATATTTTATTGGTATTATTACTAAATCAAAAAGCCTTGCTGGAAATAGAATTAAAAATAAATTATATTTAAATGATGGATCATTTAATTATAGATTAATTAATAATAAGCCTAGAGTATTTGGCTTTCTATCATTCTTATTTCATTTATGGTTTAATTCTAAGAAAAGCCAATATTTAGAAAACATTGATATTTCTTTTGATGAAGAGGTAAATATCAATATTGATGGAGAAAACGCCTTAAAAACTAAAAAAATAAGTGTTTCTATAGAAAAAGAAGCACTAGAAGTATACATGTATCAAAAATATAAGGATAAATATATTAAATAAGGAGAGGCTATGAATATAAGAGAATATTTAGAACAAAATATAGATAAAGAATATCTTAAATTTCAATCCTCACTTAATGTTTCAAATATGCTAGGTGTAAGAAGTCCTAAGTTATTAGAAATAGCTAAATATGCTATAAAAGATAATTCATATATTGATTTTATTAATGAAAAACATAAATATCATGAAGAAAATATAATTCATATGTATATATTATCTTTAATAAAGGACAAAGAATTTGTTCATAAGGAATTAGATCGTATTGTTCCTAAAATAGATAACTGGGCTTTTTGTGATTCTTTAAATAAATTAAAGATAATAGATAAGAATAGAGAATACTTTTATGATTTAATAGAAAAATATAAAAAATCAAATAAAGAATTTGAAATTAGATTTGTTATAATAATGCTTTTATCTCATTATGTATGTGATAACTATATAGATGATATATTCAAAATTATAGAAGAAGTTAATAATTCATATTATTATACTAAGATGGCTATCGCATGGCTTCTATGTGAATTAATGATTAAATATAGAACTAAATTATTAGAATACTTAAAATCATCTAACCTGGATGATTTTACTATTAATAAAGGTATTCAGAAAATGAGAGAATCATTTAGAGTAAGTGATAATGATAAAGAATATTTATTAAAATTTAAGAGATAATTTTATTTGGGCTATATATAGCCCATTTAATTTTCTTTAAAAAAACAGTAAATAGTTGTTGACAAAAAAAGAATTATGGGTTATTATGGTAAATGTCTAGTGAATAACTAGGAATAGTAGGAAAAAGGAAAAGGAGGACTAAAATATGAGAACAGTCATTAATCATTCTTTAAATATTAACAATTCTTATATGATGATGTGTTTATGTTGTATGCCAATGTGTACAGCAGTTTTTAGTCGTTGCTTTATCCCTAATAAAAGACTACTTAAAGGATGATAGAACCCTTTAATATATTTTTAGTCATGTGGGATTATTGCAATCCCACATTTTTTTATTCATAAGACAAAATAAGGAGGAGATTATTATATGAAATTATTTAGAAAATTATTAGGTTTAGGAGCCGTTGCAACAGCGGTAGTAGGAGTGAGTGCATGTAAAAATGCCAATGATGATGGTGTTACAACTATCTATGCAGAAACTAAAGGTGCACCTGCACCATTCATTTATCAGTCAGATAATGGAACACTTGAAGGTTATGATATTGCAGTAATTAATGAAGTATTCAATAGATTACCACAATACAAACTAGATTTAACTATTTCAGATTCAGCATTAACTGATGCACAAACAGGTTTAATTGATTTCTCAATTAATAACTGGAGCTATAATAGCGATCGTGCAAAGAGCTATTATTTCTCTTATCCATATACTAGAGCAAAGTATGGTATTTATTCAGCAAAGGGAACTTCATATGATTCATTTGAAGCATTAGCTGAGGCTGGTGTAAAGGTATTTGGTTCAGCAGGAAATAATACAACAAATGCAATTGAAAATTACAATGAAAAGCATCCAGATAAGCAAGTTACGATTGAGTATTCTAGTGCAGATATTACTGCTAAATTACCATATTACATTAGTGGTGAATATGCTGAAGTAGGTGACCTACCAGTATTAAACAGTTGGGCACAATCATATCCAGATGAATTCGCACAGTTAGAATTAACTCAACTTTCTGATGATTATGTAACACAAAATATAACAACAAGTGCAACATCACATTTATTATTTAATAGAGTAAATGATAATGCTGATTCTTTAAGAAAGGAAGTATCAGAAAAAATAAAGGAATTACATGATGATGGTACTTTAAAGCAATTGGCATTACAGTGGGTTGGTATTGATATCACACCTAACGATAGTGATTATGTTTATTTAAACTAATTAAATATTAGATAAAAAGGAGTAAAGAAATGATATTACAGGCATTATTTGATTGGAATAGAGTTTGGGGACAAATGCCTGAGCTTCTTGCAAAAATACCAATCACATTAGAACTCGCATTTGTTGCTATGGTAATATCTTTAGTATTAGGTTTATTACTTGCTGTAATAAGAATTAAGAAAATACCAGTTTTAGAACAGTTAGCTAAGGTATTCTTATCCTTAATAAGAGGAACACCAATGATTATACAATTATATGTAGCATATTATGGTGTTCCTATGATTATCAATGCATTAGGCTTTGGTAATGAGGTTGTAAGACAAATACCTAAAATAATATATGCATTCTTAGCATTAGGTATATATCAATCAGCATATACCTCAGAAACAATTAGAGCGGCATTTATGTCTGTAAGTAAGGGAGAGATTGAAGCGGCCCAAGCAATGGGCATGACGTACCCACAAATTCTATTTAAAGTAATCATCCCTGAGGCATTAGAAATTGCAGTACCAGGACTTGTAAATTCATTAATTGGATTAATAAAGGGAACATCACTTGCATTCGCATGTGGAATTGTTGAAATAACTGCACAAGCTCAAATTATATCAGGTAGAAGCTATAGATACTTAGAAGGATATGTTGCCTTAGCTATTATTTACTGGATTATTACTATAATAATTGAGCAGTTATTAAAGATATTAGAAAAGAAGATTTCAATTCCTGATCAGGTAGGAGAAAAGCCTTCTAAATTTAAGCAATTTTTCTTGAAGGTATTAAGAAAAAAAGAAATTGAAAAGGAAATCCTAGAAGAAAAGGAAGAGGAAGTATCTATAGAAAAAGAGGTGGTTTTAAATGATTGAGATTAGAGGACTTAAGAAAAAATATCAAGATAATCAAGTCTTAGATGGAATTGATCTTGATATTAATAAGGGTGATGTAATTGGAATCATTGGACCATCAGGAACCGGCAAATCTACTTTGTTAAGATGCATTAATTATTTAGAGCATCCTGAAGAAGGAACAATCGTATTTAAAGGGGATGAAGATATAATGGTTTCATTCCCACTAAAAGGAAAAGATAAGAAAAATATTATAAAGATAAGAAAGAAAACAGGAATGGTGTTTCAAAATTTTAATTTATTTGAACACAAAACTGCATTAAAAAATGTTATATCTGGTTTAAGAATAGTTAAGCATATAAAAAAAGATGAAGCTTTAGAGATTGCACTTAATGAGCTTGAAAATGTTGGATTAAAGGACCATAAAGACCATTATCCAAAGCATTTAAGTGGAGGACAGAAGCAAAGAATTGCTATCGCAAGAACACTTGCAATGAGACCAGATATTATATTGTTAGATGAACCAACATCTGCACTAGATCCAGAATTGATTGGTGAAGTTTTAGATATAATAAAAAAGGTGAAAAATCAAGGATATACAATGATATTAGTATCACATGAAATGGACTTTATAAGAAAGGTTTCTAATAGAGTTATATTCTTAGATAAGGGTAAGATTATAGAGGATGGAACACCAGAAGAGGTGTTTGAAAACCCTAAAAATGAAAGAACAAAGAAATTCTTTGAGAAAATGCATGTCTTAAGGAATCCAGAATATGTAATTTAAATTTTAAGATAAAAGAGGTAAATAAAAATGGGAGAAATTAGATTAGAATGCGGAATTAAGCAACATAAGGAAAAGGTTTTAAAGGAAGATAGCAATAAAGTTGAATATACTGATAATTTAGCTTTATATTTTGCTAAACTAAGTGGTACAAAGGAACGTCCAACAATTCAAAATGGCGAAATCGATGAAAAGGGATTTTGGGTTAGACAGGCTAACTATCTTATAACACCGTTTGGAGATAAAGAAGGGGATTTAAAGGCTGATAAGGATAGATATATTATTTATTGGTCACCTGGCTGCAACTGGAGTAATAGACCAGTTATCGCAAGAGATTTATTAGGATTAAATGATGTAATTAAAGATTATAAGGTTTCACATACTGGTGAGACTAATAAATATGGTTGGGGTTTCCCAGAAGAACCATTATTTAAGGATAAATATACTGGAGTATATTTCTTATCAGATTTATACTTAAATACTGATAAAAACTTTACTGGTCGTGCAACAACACCAACACTTGCTGATTATAAGGAAAAGAAGGCAATTAATAATGATTACCATAGATTAACTAATTATCTAGAGGTTCAATTTAGAAAATTCCAACCAAAAGATGCACCAGATTTATATCCAGTAAAATATAGAAAAGAAATTGATGAATTTAATGATTGGTTATTCCCAAATATTAATGATGGACATTATCGTCAAGCATTTGCTCAATCACCAGAAGGATATAAGGATGGCCAAAAGGCATTCCACCTAGCTTTAGAAAAGCTTGATAAGAGACTTGAAACAAATAGATTCTTATTTGGTGACTATATTACAGATTCTGATATTAGAGCCTATGTTTCATTAATAAAGTGGGAAACAGATTTCTATGTTAATGTAGGACCACAAAAGAAGAGAGTATCTGAATATCATAATGTATGGGAATATATTAAAGAATTATATAGTGTTGAAGAATTCAAAAGATATACAAACATTCCAAAGGATAATAAAGAAGGATTTACAAAATCATTTGGTACATACCTACCAAGAATTGCAGCTAAAATCAATTGGGATATAGAACTTAAAACAGATCACAAGAGAAAAGAATTATCAAGTGATCCAGAACATATTTTCTTATACCATAAGAAGGGGGAAACAGTAGAAGAATATCAAACTGAAATATCTCAAACTAAGTGGAATGATAAGAGCCAAGAGGTTAGAGCCGATAAGAACTTTATTTTATCAGTTGATGCATCAATTAATCCTTTAAAGGGATTATTAAAAAATGAATAATTAATTGAGGAAGCTTGAATGCTTCCTTTTTTAACATAAAACAATGTCAATATATTTAATATTTTATTGAAATATAAAATATAAATGTTATAATTGTAGAAAATGTCATAAAAATGTATAAAACCGGGGAGGATTTATACATATAATTAGATATTTAGGGTGGAGAATAAATCTATTTATTTTTTATGGCATATGAAGTATTTTAAGAGATTTTAATAAATTATTGTAAAGAAGATGGGAAAGTGAAAACAACTAAATTTAAGGTATATTCGTTTATTGAATTAATACTTTATTTTATATTGCTTATATTTCAAATAATATATTTATCCTTTGGATATAATTTGCTTGATAAGAGTAGGGATATATTTATATATATTGCAATATTACATGTTTTAATTACATTAGTATCTTTAATATATTCTTCATATTTATTTTTCAAAAATAAAGATAAAGAAGGAATAAGAGAAGATTTATTTGTAATTTATTTTATATTTATATTTGTAGCGGATATATTCTTTTCTTTTGTTAAAATTGATTTTATTGGCCATATATTATTTATTTTAGCTTACTTATTATTAATGTTTATTAGGCAAGCAAGAATATATGAATATATAGGTGCATTTGTATTAGGTAGTATTATTTTAGTCACATTATTAATATTAAAAAGATTGTCTTTAATAATGGCAATTGATTCATTTTTAGCATCATTAATAATAATTAATATGATATTTAGTATTATTAAATTTATAAAGAAAAGGGATAATATTAGTCTAATAATGATGATTGCATCAATATTAATATTTATAAGTGATTTATCAATTGGAATATCAGCATTATTAAGTGTTGATGTATATTTGTCAAATACATTAGGTCTTTTAATTTGGCCAACATACATATTAGCTTGTATATTGTTAAATTTATATTATAAAAGCTTTAGAGAATAATTTATAGGGATAGTAAATTATAAGATTAGAATATGAAGAATACGATAATGATACAAAATATGTTTTTATAGATCATTTTTTAAATTATGCTATCCCAACTATCATAGAAGAAATAGAAGAATAATCATAAAAGCAACCAATTCAATTTGGTTGTATTTTTTGTTTTTAGTGTTAAAATTAAACTAAAGGTAGCGTTAATAATATTAATTTTAATAAACGAAAGGGAGGCTAGAATAATGAAAAAAATGTTGCTTTTAATTTTATTATTCCCTGTGTTTTTATTGTGTTCATGCTCAAATAATAGCACTAATAATGATACAGTCTTAATTAATGGTGAGAATTCTAATATTAAAGAATTAAATAATATATATAATTCAAAAACAGAAGAAGATTACTTCTATAATTTATATGTATTAGAAAATAATAATGGTATTATTAGATATGCTATAGGAGGAACTGATTCACATTATTGTGAAGCAATATTAAAATTTACAAGTGATGAAAAAACTATCCATTCAAATATAACTAGTGAATATATTATTAAGACATCAGATTCAACAATTAATCCAAATGAATTAGAAAAAAATGATGTATTAATATGTTATTCAAATCATATTGCTGAATCTGATCCTTGTTTTGTATATGTCAATAGTTTATATTATTTAGGTTATAAAACAGAAAAAATAATTGAAATTTAGAATAATAAAAAGAAAAAAGGAGCTGTAAAGAAATAAATTTTCATGCGAAGATTTAGAGCTTACAGCTCTTTTCTTTTTACCCAAAGACTTAAATAATAAAAAACACCCATTTTTGGGCATACTTAAAAGGAAAACCGTAGTTTTCAAAATTTT
>JAEELJ010000027.1 GCA_016288855.1 Acholeplasmatales bacterium | reverse complement strand
TACGTTGGGATAGTTTTTACTTTACATATAATCTATGCTGACGAGATGTATCTTCAGTAGTTACATCTACTTTTAATTTTTTAAATACATCAGCATCCTGTAATGGAAGAATAACAGTAGAATGTGCTTGTAAGTGTGCCATATTTGGTAATTGTGCAATTGCAAGCTTAGCTTGTTCATTTGTTTTAGAATTAGCTGAAATTGCAAGAGCAATTAAGATTTCATCAGCATGTAATCTAGGATTGTGATTACCTAAATCCTTAGTTTTCATTTTTGATACTGGTTCAATAACAGATCTTGGTAATAATAATGCCTTGTCATCAAGTCCAGCTAAAGCCTTTAATGTATTTAAAATTAAAGCAGCAGGTGCAGTTAATAAATCTGATGTTTTAGCATCAATAATTCTACCATCTTCAAGCTCTAAAGCCATTGCTTCATTACCATCAGTGATTTCTTTTTTATGTAATGCTGCCTTAACGCATGGTCTATCATTAGTTGAAATATTTAATTGCTTCATTAAAATTTCAATCTTATTAACAGCTTCTTCGCTAAATCTACCTAATCTAAATTGTACCTTAGCATCATAATATCTTCTAATAATTTCATCACAAGATGCCTTATCAGTTACTGTATGATCTGAAATAGCATATCCTGCCATATTAACACCCATATCTGTAGGTGATTCATAAGGAGAAGAACCATAGATTTTTTCAAAAATTGCTTTTACAACAGGGAAAATTTCAATATCACGGTTATAGTTAATAGTTGTAACACCATGAGCATCTAGATGATATGGGTCAATCATATTAATATCCTGTAGGTCAGCTGTTGCAGCTTCATATGCTACATTTACTGGATCCTTTAATGCTAAATTCCAAATAGGGAATGTTTCATATTTAGCATAACCAGCTTTAATACCTCTTTTGTTTTCATGGTATAGCTGAGAAAGACATGTTGCCATTTTTCCTGAACCAGGTCCTGGTGCTGTAACAACTACAATTGGATGTGTTGTTTCAATATATTCATTCTTACCAAATCCATCTTCAGAAATAATATAATCAACATCATGAGGATATCCTTTTATTTCATAATGAAGATATGATTTGATTCCTAGATTTTTAAGTTGTTCTCTAAATTGGTCAACAACAGGTGCATTTTGATACTGTGTTATACAAACTGAACCAACAAATAATCCAGATTCACGGAAGGCATCAATTAATCTTAAAACTTCTGATTGGTAATTAATACCAATATCGCCTCTCATTTTATTCTTTTGAATGTCTTTTGCGTTAATCGCAATAACAATTTCAACCTTTTCCTTTAAAGTTAATAGCATCCTTAATTTTGAATCTGGTAAGAATCCAGGTAATACTCTTGATGCATGATAATCATCAAATAGTTTTCCTCCAAATTCAATATATAATTTATCACCAAATTTGTTTACTCTTTTTAAAATATTTTCTGACTGTAATTTTAAATATTTGTCATTATCAAAACCGATTTTCACGTGTTTCACCGTCCTTTTTATAAACATAGAAATTATATATTGTGGATAAAAAAAATTCAATATTGTAAATAATATTTTTATAAGTTTTTTAAATATGTAAAGTATAAATTTTTATTTATACTTATGATATAATAATTGCTGGTGATTTTATATGCATTTTTTTAAACATTTTTTTACAATAACTAAACATAGACATAAGGTTATGATTAATTGTTTCAAATGTGGACTTATTTGGCAAGGATTAACACATGACCTATCAAAATATTCATTCCAAGAGTTTTTTAGAGGTGCTAAATATTATCAAGGTACATATTCTCCAAACCATAATGAAAGACTTAAAAAAGGCTATTCACTTGCTTGGATGCACCATAGAGGAAGAAATAAGCATCACCTAGATTATTGGGTTGATGATGATTTAGTAACTCATAAACTATCTCCAGTAGATGTACCTAAGAAATATATTTGTGAATCTATTTGTGATAGAATTGCTGCATCTAAGGTATATAGAAGAAAAGAATTTAAACCTATTGATGTTTATAATTATTATAAAAAGGAAGAAGAGTATCTTCCTTTAACTGAATATACAAAAAATGAAATGAATTTCTTATTAAATTACTATTTAGAAAATGGTGAAAAGAAATTATTTAAATTTATTAAGCATACCTATTTAAAAAATAAAAATAACAAGTAAGAATTTATAGAATAGTTATTTATCTTGAGGCTTATTAGATTTAATGTTAAAATTAAATTAACAAATGAGGTGATTAATATGCCTGATACTATTTTAGAAATTATAGATACGTGTAAGAAAAATTATGAGTCATTAAAAACAAAGCTTTATCCTGATGAAAAAGAAAGAGCTTTAAAAATAATTTTTTCACATGCTTATGATGATGTTGTTATAACAGATCTTATTGGTACTATGTATTATGAAGGTACTGGTGTTGAAAAGAATTTTAACAAAGCATTAAATTATTATAAAATAGCTGCAAAAAAGAATTACCCCCTAGCTTTATATCACGTTGGTGATATGTATTTTAAGGGAATTGGATGCAAGAAGAATTATGATGAAAGTTATAAATACCTTTTTAAAGCAACTAATTTAGGATATAAGGAAGCATCATTAGATTTAGGTATTTCTTATTTATATGGCTATGGTACAATACCAAGCTATAATAGAGCTTTTAAGAATTTTACAATTTCAGCAGAAGCTGGAATTAAAGATTCATATTTTTATATTGGCTTATGCTATTACATGGGCTATGGTGTTTATGTAGATTATATTGAAGCAAATAAATGGTTCATGAAGGATGAAAATAAAGATTCATTATATTATATGGGATTATTAAACCTATATGGTTACATAGATGGTAAGCCTAATTATGATAATGCATATAAATATTTAAGTGAAGCCTCAGGCTTAGGTAATAAAGACGCATTCGTTTTAGTTGGAGATTGCTACCTAAATGGATATGGAGTTACAAAGGATATAGATAGAGCCTTAGAAATATATAGAGAAGGATGTATGGAACTAAAGCATCATTTTTCTTATGCAAGATTAGGCTATGCATATTTATATTCAACTGAGATAGAAAAGGATGTACCTAAGGCTTTAAAATACCTTAATAAGGGCGTTTTAATGGGTTCAGGTGAATGTGCACTTTATTTAGGTAAATATTATTTCCAAGGAATTGATTCTAAGCCTAAATATAAAATTGCAAAGAAATATTTTGAAAAAGGTAGTAAACTTAAAAATCAAGATTGCTTATATTATTTATCTTTAATTGATGAAAAAGAAAAAGATATTCAACAAGCAATGATACATTTAGATGAGGCTATGAATAATGGTTCTATACTAGCAAAAATGAAATATGCAGATTTATTTATTTCAGATTCAAAGATTAGTAGAAGAAATAGATCATTTAAATATTATAAGGATGTATCAAAGACATATGATAAAAATGCTTTACTCCAAGTAGCAATTTGCTATATGAGAGGGAAAGGTGTTAGAAAGGATTCTAAAAAAGCACTTCACTATTTCAAACTTGCAATAAAGCAGGGTGAAGCAAAAGCATATTACTATTGTGGATATTTATATGAATCAAGTAAGGTAATAGGAATTAATTTAGATAAAGCATTTGAATATTATAATGAAGGAATGAATCATGATGACCTACTTTCTACAATTAAACTAGCTGATTTCTATTATTATGGAAAGGGTTGTCCAAAGGATAATGCTAAAGCTATAGAATTATATATAAAAGCATCTAAAAACGGTAGTGGAGATGCTTCATATAAGCTTGGTATGTTTTATAACGATGGTAAGATTTTAGATAAGGATTATAATGCTGCATATAATTATTTCTTAGAAGGAGATAAGCATGAAAATGCAGGATGTCGCTTTATGATAGGTTACTATTACTATAAAGGATATGCTATTAGAAAGGATAATGCTAAGGCAATGAAGTATTTTAGATTAGCAGCAAATGGTGGTAATCCAGATGCTAAAATGTTCTTAGATATGCTTAATTAATGTCAAATTATAATATAGAAAAAGATGATATATGTAATCTAACATCATTAATAAAATCTGATACTAACCTACGTCTATTAGACGCAGGATGTGGAGATGGTATATTTACAAAAGAATTAGTATCCCTAGGATATAATGTCGTTGGCCTTGATAATTCAAAGGAATCGCTAGAATTATTCAAGGAAAATAATCCTAATATCCCGTTTATAGAAGCTAATCTTTTAACATTTAACACAAAACAACCATTTGATATTATTTTTTCTAATTCATGCTTTCATTTAATAGAAAGAAAAGATCAGCATATGCTTGCAGTAAGATTAAATAAAGCATTAAAGCAAAATGGAGAATTAGTATTTGAGTTTGAAGGATATAATTCTTCATCTAAGGTACATAAAACATTAGAAAGAATATTTAATGAGAATGGTCTTTTATATAAAAATGATTATTATCTTCCTACAATAAGAGAACATGCAAATGTATTAGAAGATCATGGATTTTTAATAACTGATGCATTGCTTTATAGTAAATTTATGAAGATAAAAAAAGGTCTTAGATATTGGATTGAATCTAATATAAAAAAAGCATTTGATATTGTTCCAATAGATTTAAAAGAAGAAATTATAGAAGAAGCTTTAGATAGATTAAAAAATGAGTTATTTATAGATAATGAATGGTATATTGATACTTCAAGAATTAGAATGAGAGCAATTAAAATAAAATAATAGTAAAATGAGGAGAAAACTCCTCATTTTACCTTAAAAATAATCAATTTACGATTGACAATAAATAATTATTTTGCTATAATTTCAAATGTTCATATGTGGTCCCATGGCCAAGTGGTAAGGCACGGCACTGCAACTGCCTGATCGCTGGTTCAAATCCGGCTGGGACCTCCATTATAGAACAAGTAGGTTTAATACAATTTGGTGTTAAACCTTTTTTCTTTGTGTAATATTAAAAAATGGCTTAATAGAGATGATTTAATATTTTTTAATACAGTTTCTAGTATTACTTTGTATTAATTAACTAGTCTTTTATAAATAAGGCACAAGTAGTGCTCGGAC
>JAEELJ010000026.1 GCA_016288855.1 Acholeplasmatales bacterium | reverse complement strand
TAAATTATACCAAAAAAATAGGTTCATTCCCAGATTACACTCTAGGTTTGAACCTATTTTTTTATCTTTTACAGAACTGTTATTTTTTTACAGCCTCTTTTAATAATCTTATTCTTCTTCATCTAAAGCAGGATGAACTGTTTCCTCTTCTTGAGTTTCTTCCTGAGCCTCAGCTTCAACAGTTTCAGCAGGAGCTTCTTCAACTGCAGGTGCTTCTTCAACTACTGGAGCTTCTTCTACAACAGGAGTTTCTTCAACAACTGGTGTAGCTTCTACTTCCTTAGCTTCTTCATAAGGAGCCTTAGCAGCTTCTACCTTTTCAACCTGAACTTCAGCAGGCTTAATTACTGGCTTTTCTTCCTCAACTGGTTTTACTGGTTGAGCAGGTCTTTTTACAACCTTTGCCTTAGGTACTTCATTTACCTTTGGTTCTTGCTTAGCAACAGGCTTCTTTTGAGCTTGTACAGCTTCACCTGTTCTTTGACGACGTTTTCTTTCTTCATATAAAGCACGAATTCTCTTAATATTTCTTAAGCATTCTGCTGCCTTAGCACCATCGCCAATTGCCATATAATATGTCTTTGCTGCTGCATAATTCTTTCTTCTTAATAGACGGTCTGCAGCTCTCTTTAACTTTTCAGTTGCTCTTTGCTTTGAACCTTCAGAAGTATACTTTTCAGTTAATACCTTACAATAGATATCATATCCTTCTTTTGTTCTTCTCTTCTTAGAATCATATCCCCAGCAAGATTCATATAGGAAACCTAAGTTGAATAATGCATCTGGGTTCTTTAATTCAATTGCCTTCTTTAAATATTTTTCAGCAAATTCAAGGTTCTTAGTTTGAGTATATAAGTATCCTAAGTTATTATAAATGATACCTCTTGATTCATCATCAGATACACCTCTTGATTCCTTTAGGTCAAGTGGTAAGCAAATTGAATAATAGTTAATTGCCTTATCATTATCTTGTAATGTTTGATAAGCATCAGCAATTCTTTCCTTAACTTCTAGATCATGAATCTTGAATAACTTAATTAAATAGCATAATGACCATACATAGCTTTCCTGTGAGAATAAGCTAAATGCAAGGTTACGATACTTCTTTCTATTGAAACCATTGATTTTTACTTTGTTGAAACCACCAACGATAATTTGACAAATATCATTAGCTAAGTTTTCGATTGGATAACCATCAACTAGCTGGATTTCATTTACTGGATATTTACAGCTTTCCTGTTCATTATCCTTTTCAGCATAACAGCATGTAACCTGTACATGTGCTTGATGAGCCTTCTTTATTTCCGGAAGATATTCACCAAAGCCGAATGCATCGCTAATATGTAAAATAATTAAACCATTAGAGTCCTTAACATCTCTTGCGATTTCTGCATCTGATGCTTCTCCTTTTTCATATGAGTGAACTTCTACCTTTTTATCAGTTAAAATATCTTCAAGGTAGTTAGCTGTTTCTTCATCTTCTGATAAATAAACAACCGTTACATAATTAGTTTTTTGCATAATACCAACCTCCAATTATACAATTCGAATCAAACATAAACCTTTATTCTTTATAATTATAACATACAATAATTTAAATGTGCAATCGTTTTCAGGTATTTTTTGGTTTAAATGGTTCGAAAATAAGCTATTTTTAATTATATTTCATTTACAAATAATTAGCTTTTATAAATCTCTTATGTTAATTTTATTTTAACACTTTTATTACATAAATAAAAGAATATAGTATCATAAATATTAGAATTTTCTTATAAAAATTAAAAAAACACAAGAATTAATCCTGTGTTTTACTTTCTATTCTCAAAATATTTCTTTCCAAATATCTTTTCATAATCTATTATAGCTCTTCTATCATAGACTAAAATGGGTACATTTTTACCAACATTATAATGATCATATAATACTGGATCTATTTGTTCTTCCATTATATAATCCTTACCCTGATATCTATATTGGAATTTATATACATAGCTTTTCTTTAAGCCTTCTACTCTATCCTTAAATAAAAGCTTACCTACATCCTTTACACCAAATGATCTTAATGTCTTAACCATTCTTCCGTTATATATATCCTTAATACCTAAGAATATTAAGAATATAGATACACCAATAAGTAATCCTGAAACCATTATAATTAATATTCTATATGATGGTTCTGTTGATATATATACAATTGCGAATACTATAGCTAGCGCAATAATAATTATTGAAATAATTAATTCAATTATACCGTTCTTTAAAGAACCAGATTTATATACTTTAATCTTTTCATTCTGTTCCATATAAATTAAACCTTTTCTTAAGTCTTGCATCTCTTATTTTACCATAAATATATATCACTGCAAGAGGAATAAGCTCTAATATAATGGATACTATAATTAATACTATAATATATGAATATACTCCACTAAAGTCATAACCATTTTGCACTTCTGATTGAATTAAATAACCAAGTGTATTTTTTTCAGCAAGAATAAATTCACATGATAAGGCAATCTTAATACCTAATCCAATTGAATTAATAATAGATGATTTAATTGAAGAAAATACTAAAGGGCAATAAACCTTAAAAACAATATATGGTGTAGTATTAGAATATATTTTATATGCATCTATATATATTTTTTCTATAGATACTAATCCTTCATATATATTTTCATAAACTAAAGGAAATACCATAGAAAATACTGCTAGATATAATACATATGTTTTAGCTTGCATAAGGAATATAAACCAAATAACATTTATTAATATTATTATTGGAATAAATCTTAATAATTGTATCATTGGATGTAATATTTTATCTATAATATTAAACCTATATGCAAGTGTAGAAAATACTATAGCAATTATAAAAGAGATTGCAACAGATATTATTACATTTTTAATCGTATTTAATGTTGAAATCCAAGTCTTAGTATCCTTTAATGTTTCTCCTAAAAACTTAAAAATCTTATCAAATTGAGGGGTAAAATAGCTGTTGTTTTTCATTAACACTATAACCTCATAAATTACCCCTAACAATATAATTCCAATAATAAAGTATAGTGTATTTAATAAATATTTTTTATACATTAGTTATAAAAGAATTCATCAGTAACATCGCCAAAGAAATTTTGTTCTATCTTTCCTTCATTAAAATATCTTTTTGATTCACTTGCGATAAATAACAAATCATCTTTAGCATCTGATGCCTTCTTATAATCTATTTTACTGTTAGGGATTGCAGTTTCACAGATATCTTCTGCAATAGTTAATCCTAAAGGTATTGCATCTAATCTAACCTTAGATGGATTAGTTTTAGAATATTCATCTACTAAATCAATCATAGCTAAGAATTGATTAACT
>JAEELJ010000002.1 GCA_016288855.1 Acholeplasmatales bacterium | reverse complement strand
TTAAAACTTTCCATTAAATTATTTCCATTATTCTTATTTGTAATATCATACATAATAATCACTTTTCCTTTCTATTTTTGGGCCGGGTTTAATTACTCAATTGTAATCATTTTAGGTTTAGATTCTTCTTGTACTGTCTTAATAGTAATAGTTAATAAACCATTTTCAAACTTTGCAGCTAAATCACAAACCTTAATATCTCCAAAGTTGATATCACGCTTTAGTTTTTGATAATTTCTTTCATGAATTAAATATTTCTTTTCTTTATTCTTATTTAATACTTCCTTATCATACTTACCTCTAATTGAAAGTATTCCATCATTGAATGATGCAGAAATGTTTTCTTTTAAAACACCAGGCATTTCACAAATAACCTGATATCCATCATTAACCTCAACTACATCAACAGGGAAGCTCTTATAGCCACCATCAAAATAAACATTATTAAAATCATTTAAAAAATTATATAATTCGTTTCTCATATTAATTACCTTCCTTTATTTAATACCTTTCTTATCTATTGGCACTCTCACTCCTTGTCTGCCAATTACACCTATAGTATATCATTATTTTTGGCACTGTCAACTAACGAGTGCTAAAATTTTTAAATTTATTACATTTTTATTATTTTTGTAAACATAAAAGAGGAGTCGAAGCTCCTCTAGTTAATTCTCTTCAAAGTTATATAATGATTTAACACCATTCTTAAATACTAATAATAAAAATAATATATCTAAGAATATATATAATGCTATTATTGCAATACCAGATATTATACCTGATACAAAGACTGCTAATATAATTGCGATACCTAATGTAAAATTAGATCCTAGCATATCTGTAAATGCTGTAATAACAGTTGATTTATGATTTTTAAATACTTCTATTTCATTTTCATAATGTAAGTATGGCGCCTTAATATTTGTAAATAAAGAAAATGATGATGTAAATATTGCAAATAGTAATGGGAATATTATTGATACTATAATAGACAATACTGATTGCGGTACTAAAATAGAATATACAATAGATAATATTATCATTGGTACTGTTAAAATAATAACAGAGAATAATATTTTAGCTAAACAATATTTCTTAAAATCAATTGGTGTAGATTTTAAAATGAAGAATGATTCTCCCTCAAGTGATATTGCAACACCAGAAGGTGGAACTATTGCAGTAAACATAGAAATACCAATCGGTACTACAAATGCAAAATTATAAATATATTCATATGACATCGCAATAATATTGCCTTCTTCATCCTTAATAGGTGTAGTTTTTAATATTACTATCGCAAGTATTCCCATTAATACTGATAAAAATATTCCTATTCCTGTTTGAAGTAGGAATGTTTTAGAGCGAAAGAATGAGCCTACTGTTGCGTGCATCACTTCTTCAAATTGACTTCTAATCTTATATTTTGTTTTATATTTAGAAGATTTTGCTTTAGAATTCATTTCCATATTTTGATGAATCTTATTATAGAATGCACATACTATCGCAAGTACAATTACTAAAAGTAAAAAGTCTGCGAAAACATATAATAATATCCATAATAAATTAGAAGTATATCCAAGCTCAATAAATAATAACGTTGGATTAATATATTTAAATATTTCCACAATTCCCATGAATTGTTCTGCTTGTCTTGTTGAAGGATTACCTGAAGTACTAAATCCACTCATTAATGCATATCCTACGGCAAAACCAATAAATGCTATAGCAACAATCATGCTAATGATATCTCTTACCTTTTTATTCTTTATTAATAAATTAATTAAAGATACCATAAGTAAGCTTAGAAGCATCGCGTATGCAGGAGATACAAATGACAATAGTATTACTAACAAATATGTTAAATCTTTAGATAATATAGTAGTTATTATACTATTAGGTATAAATATTATTAATGAATAAACTAATTCAACTAAATATAAAGAAAATATTTTAGATAATACAATATCTCTTTTCCTAATAGGTAGAGATGATAATAGTTCATAATCTCTACCTACAAAAACTGTTTGCATTTTAGCAAGTGATGTTGAAAATGTTAGCATCATCGCAACACCAAAGGCTAATAAAGTAAATGATGCATATCTATTAGAATCCTCTAATAAATGAAACTGCATTCCATATAAGAAATTATAAAATATTGAAATACCTACAAACAACAACAGCATCAACAATAAGTATATTGCAAATCCAAGTGCCTTTTTATTATTGTTATTCTTTTTGGCTTTTCTTAGGTCAAGTGATTCTCTTAATGATACTTTAAGTAATAATCCTAAATTACTCACGATCAAATATCTCCATAAATTTTTCTTCTAGTGTTCCCTCTCCCTTGACCTCTTGAGTTAAACCAGAAGAAACTATATTTCCGTTTTTAATAACAGCAATCTTATTACAGAATTTTTCAACAACATCTAATACATGTGATGAAAAGAAAACTATAGAGCCTGTGCTACATAAATTTCTTAATTCTTCTTTTAACTCAAATGTTGCTTTAGGATCTAGGCCAACAAAAGGTTCATCTAAAACTAATAGCTTAGGCTTATGTGCTAATGCTGCAATAATTGATATTTTTTGTTTCATACCATGTGAATAGCTATTAATAGGTTCATTTAATCTTTCTTCAATAGAAAACATCTTAGCTAATCTATTAATTTCTTCAGTCATATCCTCTTTAACATCATATATATTTAATATGAAATTAATATATTCTAATCCTGTTAAATGCTCATATAAAACTGGATTATCTGGAATATACGCAATATCTTTTTTAAATTTTACAGGTTCTTTTTTTATAGAAATACCATCAAATAAAACCTCTCCTTCAAAAGAGTGAATGCCACATACAGCTTTTATGGTAGTTGACTTACCAGCACCATTAGGGCCAATAAATCCATAAATATCTCCATTATCAATAGTTAATGTAACATCCTTACAAGCATAATTTTTACCATCATAGCTTTTAGATAAATTCTTAATCTCAAGCATTTAATATACCTCCCCTTTTTAAACGAATAACATCATTTGTAATTATATCATACATTTAACATAAAGCTAACAAAAAAAGTGTTAACGTTCAGTTAACACTTTTATAATAGTTTATCTATATCATTTTCAGTATATAATTCAACACCATGCTCTTTTAATAGCTTTGCACAAACACCTATACCAGGTATTTTAGTATCACTAAAATTACCATCATAAACCTTATTTACTCCACATGATGGGCTTGATTCCTTTAATAATGCTTTTTTGCAATTAAAACGAATACATTTTTCTAATACTTTTTTAGCGCCTAAATCAAAATTAGAAGTCACATCTAATCCTGTTTTAGAATAAACCTTACCATCCTTAATCTCAGAAGGAACTCTTGGAATCGTAAGTCCTCCTGCTGATTCAGGACATATTAATATTAAATTATATTTCTTTTTTAATTCTTCAATAAAGCTTTTATAGTTGTTTTTACCATTATATTTAACGTTATAACCAACTAAACAAGCTGATATTAATAAATTTTCCATTAATTACTTAGATGATGCATTGAATAAATCAACTAGTTGAATAGTTTGCTTACGATCTGGTCCAACAGAGAACATTGCAACTTTAGTCTTAGTTAATTCTTCAACCTTTCTAATATATGCTTTAGCATTTTCTGGTAATTCATCGAATGAAGTTACCTTTGTAATATCTTCATCAAATCCTGGTAATTCAACATAAACTGGCTTTACTCTTTCAAGCTCAGAAATTGTTGCAGGAACATAATTAATTTGCTTTCCATCTAGTTCATAAGCATAGCAAATCTTTAATGTCTTTAAGCCACTTAATACATCAAATAGCATTAATGATAAATAATTAACACCAGATACTCTTCTTGCATGATTTAGGGCAACAGCATCTAAATAACCAACTCTTCTTGGTCTCTTTGTTACTGTACCATATTCATGACCACGTTCACGAATATATGTTGCTAAATCGCCTTCAATTTCAGTTGGGAATGGACCTTCACCAACTCTTGTATTATATGCCTTACAAATACCTAATACAGTATCAATATATCTTGGCGCAATACCAGTATTTAGTGGTACTGATGATGCAGTTGGAGATGATGATGTAACATATGGATATGTACCATGATCAATACATAGCATTACACCTTGTGCACCTTCAAATAGAACCTTTTTACCAGCCTCTATTTCATCATTTAATAATACTGATGTATCACATACATACTTCTTAATTCTCTTACCATATTCAATATATTCATTATATATATCATCAACAGTATAAGTTTTTAAACCTAACATCTTTAATTCCATGTTCTTAACAGGTAAAGTATTTTCTAATGCTTCCTTAAATAAAACTGGATCAATTAAATCAGCAATACGAATACCAATTCTATTAGCCTTATCAGCATATGTAGGTCCTATACCTCTTTTTGTAGTACCAATCTTACGATTTCCTCTTTCAGATTCATAAGCACCATCAAGATCTCTATGATATGGTAAAACGATATGAGCACGATTAGATATTGCAAGTTTAAAGTTCTTAACACCTCTTGCAACTAAGCCATCTAATTCCTCAAGCATTTGCTTAGGATCAATAACCATACCATTAGCCATGATATTTTGAATATTTGGATTAAAAATTCCAGAAGGAATACTTCTTAACGCAAACTTTTCACCATCAATTGTAATAGTGTGGCCAGCATTATTACCGCCTTGGCTTCTTACTACAACATCAGCATCCTGTGCTAAATAGTCTGTGATTTTTCCTTTTCCTTCGTCTCCCCATTGAGAGCCTACGATTACAACTGTTTTCATATTTAAAAACCCCTTTTGATGAATTTTAAAAAAATTACCATATCAATTATACTAGAAGATAGAAAAAATTACAAACATTATTGAAAGAAAAAAAGAAACACTTTGCTGTGTTTCTTATTTATTATTAATGTATTCATC